>NZ_BOQD01000060.1 GCF_018332515.1 Bacillus hominis
AGATCCTTTCTTTCTATTATATTATGCATGTTGATTAATGACAGTATAGTTTTTATGGCTTACAACTGTAAGGGGTTCCATATCTAGTTCTCTAAAATTCTCCATAATTGTTATATCAACAATAACGGAGTTTTGATTTACCTTTTGAACACGGCCTTGCATTCCACCTTTAAATTCGATGATATCTCCAGTTTCTGCGATCTGCATAAGCAACTCTCCTTGTTCTAGTTTTCCCAAAAAAAGAATAATTTGGGCTTTTTTATTTCCTCTTATTTTGAACTATATTTACTACTTTGTAAATGTTTCCAAAGTAAAAAATCGAAAAATATTCACTTTTTGTAAGGGAATATGTAAAAAGATATTGTTTAGGAGAGGGAGGATGAAAATGCATACATCTTTATATAGGAGTATAATAAAAGATACAATGACCTACTAAAGTGGGAGAAATTAGGGGCGGTAAAATGATGTTTGAAATTGTGGGGAGCTTTATAGCGATTTTATTATTTTTATTTTCTTATATACAGTTGAAGAAAGTGCGTCATCATGAAACAACTACATATTTTGATGGACTGGATGGTGTGCACACATCAATAACACATCATAGTGGTGGGGATATGTAATGATATATAACTTTCTTTTTATGCATGGTATGATGGCAATAAGAAATAGTACGTAATATAGTTCGTAAGTGATGAATGGGGAGTGGAAAGAATGCGAATTTCTTTTATTCGTCATGGTCGTTTGGACAGTACTATAGAGCCAATGACAATTATTTCATTTCGTGAATGGATGAAGCAATATGATTTAGGGACTACCGTAAAAGAAACTCCTATACCAATTGAAACAATTGAGACGATTGAATCAGCGAAATTGGTTGTAACGAGTGATCAGAGGCGTGCTGCGCAATCAACAGCCGAATTAACTGATTCTTTATCTTTTGTGCAAAATCCTCTTTTTAGGGAAGCTGAAGTTCCAACGAGTTTTTATGCTCCAAAATGGTTGAAGTGTAAACCTAATGTATGGATGTTTATTGGACGTACACGATGGATATTTGGTTATAGTAAAGATGTTGAGTCTTATAAGGAAGTACGAGAAAGAGCAAGGCAAGCTGCTAATATGTTGCACCGCTATGCGCTCGTACATGGACGTATTGCCCTTGTAGGTCATAGTTATTTTAATGCGATGATTGGGACTGAACTGAGGGCAATGGGATGGTCTGGTTCGCCTATTTTTCATAGGAAGCCATGGGGATGTACAACGTATACATTTCATGAGGAGATGGATGGAAATGTATTAAATACAAAATTAACTTAAAAGAGGCTGTCCCTTTGGCAGCCTCTTTCTCTACATAACAAGCAAAAAAGAATTGTCCTTTTAATATATAGAAACCAATGACCGTAATGGTTTTATTAGATGGGCATACGGTTCACCGACGAGCATAACGATTTTATCTTCTTTATAACCGAGTTTTTCATATAGTGAAAACGCACGCTTGTTTTCTAAATTAACAAGTAAGGCAATTCTTTCATGACCTTTTTCAGTTGCATGAAGTTCAGCTGCATCGATTAATTTAGAGCCAATGCCACGTCCACTGTACATATTTGAAACTGACAACGTGTCAATATAATACTCATCAAGTTCAGCTTCTTTTTCTAACGTAATGAATTCGTCTTCATGTAGTTCTCTTAAGTGGTGTACGATTGGTGCATCAAGTTGTTCAGCGTCACTACCGTGATAAACGACAATAACTCCAACTACTTTTCCGTCTTGTTCAGCCACTAAACAGTTTTCATAGCTCAATCGATTATTTTCTTTTGCGAACCATGTTTCAAGTCCTAGTATTACTTTTGCTTCAATTGTGCTACCTGTGATTTTTTCAGCAATTTCGTGCAGAGCGTCATACAGTAAAGGTGCTACTCCTACCGCATCTGTCTTTTTTGCTTTCCGAATCATAGTATCCCTCCTAGTTCTATGTATATATTGTAGCATAAAATAAAATAACAAACAGTGGCTTGGAACTTTGTTATACAGAGCGTCAAAAAGTTTGATATAGAGAAGTAGCTATGTTAGTATATGATATTTAGTGCGAATATAATAAAGTGATATAGCTATAAAAATAATAAAAGTGAATTACATAATAGTAACGGGATAATTTTACCGTTGTCGACATATAGAAGATGCGATAAAATAAACTATTGCAGAGAGGTGAAATACATGGATAAACAATTAGCAAATGCAATTTTGGATCAGCTGAAAAATGGTGAAATAAAGGAGTATGTTGCGACGAAAGATGTATTTTATACGTTCAGGGAAGTTGTTGTAAGTCGAGAAGATTTTAAACATATTATCGGGAACGCACAGCGCGGTGGACAGGTAATTTATACATATTCAGAAACACCACGTTCATAAAGTGAAACTTTAATCAGTGGGGGCATCCCCCACTGATTATTAGTTGAACCAATCGGGCATTTACGGGCAGTTATCTCCCACCTGACTTCCTTGTATCCATTGAATTTCAAGGTGAGAGTCTTACTGCCCGTTAATGCGGGATAAATAGAAGATAAAGGAGAGGAGAATTATGGGAGATTTTAAACAAAGCATATTACCACATTGGGACTATATGTGGAAAGATAGAGCTGGGAATAGGTTTATGGGAATGGTTATGTATCCAGAGAAACGAAAATGTTCAGCAAAAATGCTTCAGAAAATAAAAAGAGCATATGAGCAAGCTGTAGAAATTAAAGTAACTGTACAAGTTCAACATACATATCAGTACGTAGAAGGAATGATTGTATACTTTGATGAAGAAGCTCCTGTATGTACAATGCTCGATAAAGATGAGAATCCACATCATATATTTGTAAAAGATATTTTGCGTATTGAGCACCCTGAATAATTTTTTTCATAAATAAATTGAAGTTCCATAATAATAATCTTTTTCTATAATAGTTATCTTTTAGTATGTAACGAGGAAAGAAAGAGTATGTATACTATTTAATAAAGTAAAATTGATAAATGTAATCGTTTTTTAGAACAGATTATAGTTTAATGTCTGTTCTTTTTTGCGTGATGCTGGAGAAATATAATCCTCCAGCATTTACTGTTTTATGACAAAAAATATTGCTAACTTTTTTAAAATGAGGTTAAATGCGTTGACAACTTTTTTGAAAAGCACTTTATTGACATGAGTTTTAGAATGTTGTTTCATAGTCTTTGTATTGAAAAAAAACGATGATCATGTCGAAAAGTAAAAGTTAAAAAAATAAAGATTTTATACATATATCTTGTGTCTTATTTTGAAACGTAATACAATATATAGAGAAAACAAGAAATGACATACAGAGAATATAGATTGGAGAGGGAGGGTCGGAAATGTTAGTTGCATATGATTCTATGACAGGAAACGTGAAGCGTTTCATCCACAAATTAAATATGCCGGCCGTTCAAATTGATGAAGCTCTAGTATTAGATGAAGACTTTATTCTTATTACGTATACAACAGGTTTTGGCAATGTACCGGAACGTGTTTTAGACTTTTTAGAACGCAATAATGAAAAATTAAAAGGCGTATCTGCAAGCGGCAATCGTAATTGGGGAGACATGTTCGGTGCAAGTGCTGACAAAATTTCTACTAAATATGAAGTGCCTATTGTATCAAAATTTGAGTTATCTGGAACAAATAATGATGTAGAATATTTTAAAGAAAGGGTGCGGGAGATTGCGACACATTGAACTGAATAATGAAATCACGCAAATGCAGGACGGTTTTTATCAGCTTCATAAAGATAAAGAGGCGTTAGAAGTCTTTATGGAAGAAGCTAGAGAGAATACCGTTCATTTTAATAGCGTGGCAGAGCGAATGGAGTATATGAAAGAACACGATTACTATTACAACGTTCTGGACGAGTATAGATTGGAGGAAGTAGAGGGAGTATATAACATCGCTTATGGTGAAAACTTCGAGTTCCAATCTTATATGGCAGCATCTAAGTTCTATAAAGATTATGCGTTAAAAACGAATGATCAAAAACAATACTTAGAAAGCTATGAAGATCGTGTAGCAATTGTGTCATTATACTTAGGACGCGGTGATGTTGCGAAGGCAAAACACTTCGCAAGCATGATTGTAAAACAAAACTACCAACCAGCGACACCAACCTTTTTAAATGCGGGAAGAAGCAGAAGAGGAGAAATGGTGTCTTGTTTCTTGTTAGAGATGGACGATAGCTTAAATTCAATTGGCTTTAACATTAATACTGCAATGCAATTATCGAAAATCGGTGGTGGAGTAGCTTTAAACTTATCTAAGCTACGCGCACGTGGTGAGCAAATTAAAGGTATTGATAACGCCGCAAGTGGTGTAGTACCAGTTATGAAATTGCTTGAAGATTCGTTTTCATATGCGAATCAACTTGGCCAACGAAAAGGTGCCGGCGCTGTATACTTAAACATTTTCCATTGGGATATTATTGAATTCCTTGATACAAAAAAAATAAATGCCGATGAGAAGAGCCGTATTCAGTCTCTATCAATCGGAATTATCGTTCCAAGTAAGTTCTTTGAACTTGCTGAGAAAAACGAACCTTTCCATGTTTTCGCGCCTTATACAGTATTTAAAGAGTACGGAAAACATTTAGATGATATAGATATTGATGAAATGTACGATGAATTAATGAGCAATCCGAAAGTGAAGAAGAAGCCACTAGATATTAGTGCACGTGATATGCTGATTAAAATCGCTATGATCCAGCTTGAGTCTGGTTACCCATACTTAATGTTTAAATCAAATGCAAATAACCAGCATCCATTGAAGGATATTGGAACTGTGAAGATGTCGAACTTGTGTTAAATATGTAGCACCTTCTAGTAGAAATGCTAGTCGAAAACTCCGTTAAACGGGGAAAGCCTCAAGTTTGAGGTAACCTACCGTGCTAAATCTTATCTTAGAATGAAAATATAAAAGTTCAGAATGTATCTTATTATTTTGTATAGCAGAGTTATCGGACAACATAAAGTAATAAGAGACTTTCTGAAAGATTAAGATAAGTAAAAGCCTAACGACTATCCCATTTGGGAGTAGAGCGCAAGCGATTGGCGTTCGAAAAGCGGAGCACCTAACCAGGTAATGCTGTAGGTGATGATATAGTCTGTCCTGTATGGTGACATACAGCAGTTGCGTGAGCAACGGACTGAGTAGTAGCGAACTCGGTTGAACATTCGAGACAGAAATCTTCCAGCTTCAAGAAACTTCTGAAATAAATGATTACGGTACAGATGACATTATCCGTCGTGATATTAACTGTAACTTAGGATCGTTAAATATCGTAAATGTAATGGAAAATAAAGAAATTCGTGAAGCAGTTCATGCGGGAATGGAAGCTTTAACAGCTGTTTCTGATATGACGATCATTCCGAATGCACCAACTGTGAAAAAAGCAAATGATGAGCTTCATTCAGTTGGACTTGGAGCAATGAATTTACACGGATATTTATCAAAAAATAAAATCGCATATGAAAGTGCAGAAGCGAAAGAGTTCGCTCGTACATTCTTTATGATGTTAAATTACTACTCGATTGAGAAAAGTATGGAAATCGCTAAAGAAAAAGGCGAAACATTTAAAGACTTCGATAAGTCTGATTATGCGAATGGCACATACTTTGAAAAGTATGAAACGACAGATTACAGCCCAGTAACTGAAAAAGTTCAGCAATTATTTGAAGGAATTCATATTCCAACAAAAGAAGATTGGACAAGTTTAAAAGAGCAAGTGAAGAAGAATGGATTATATAATTCATATCGTCTTGCAATCGCTCCTACACAATCTATCAGTTACGTTCAAAATGCAACTTCAAGCGTAATGCCAATCGTAAGTCAAATCGAATCAAGAACGTATGCGAATGCGACAACATATTATCCAATGCCGTATTTATCAAAAGATACGTTCTGGTACTATAAATCTTCTTACGATATGAATCAGTTTAAACTAATTGATTTAATCGCAGAAATTCAAGAGCATATTGACCAAGGAATTAGTACGATTCTTTACGTTAATAGTGATATTTCAACACGTGAGTTAGCACGTTACTACATCTATGCGCATAAAAAAGGCTTAAAGAGTCTGTACTATACAAGAACACGTAAGTTAAGTGTGGAAGAGTGCGTGGCTTGTACCGTTTAATATAAAAAGTGTGACATTATGAGCAGGGTTTTCTGAACCCTGCTCATGCTTAGTTATCGATTTTTCATGTTTATTTAGAGAAGGGGCGATTGAATGCGTGCGGTAAACTGGAACAAAAAAGAAGATGATTTTAGTTTAATGTTTTGGAAGCAAAACATCGCTCAGTTTTGGACAGAAGAAGAAATCGCGGTATCTTCTGACAAAAATACTTGGGCACAATTATCAAAAGAAGAGCAGGTTGCTTATAAGCGTGTATTAGGTGGTTTAACACTTTTAGATACGAAACAAGGCGGCGAAGGGATGCCACTTGTACTTGTTCATCTTGAAAATTTACAAGCGAAAAGTGTATTAGCTTTCATGGGAGCTATGGAAGAAGTACATGCGAAGAGTTACAGTCATATTTTCACAACGCTAGCTACGGAAGAAGAAATTGATGATATTTTTGAATGGGTAGATAACCATCCATTACTTGAGAAAAAGGCTGGTATTGTTACTAGTTACTATCGTCGTTTATTAAAGCCTGAAGTAACGAAAAAAGAGCTATACATGGCAATGGTAGCAAGTGTATTCTTAGAAAGTTACTTATTCTATAGTGGGTTCTTCTATCCACTTTACTTAGCTGGTCAAGGTAAACTGACGGCAAGTGGTGAGATTATTAACCTAATCATTCGTGATGAGTCCATTCACGGCGTATTCGTCGGTATTTTAGCACAACAAATCTTCGCAGAACTTTCTGCAGAAGATCAACAAGAAGTGCAAAAGGAAACGCAAGAGTTATTAATGGAACTATATGAAATCGAAATGGCATATACAGAAGAAATTTACACTTCTATCGGTCTTGTAGAAGATGTAAATCGTTTCGTTCGTTACAATGCGAATAAAGGACTTATGAACTTAGGACTTGAGCCGAAGTTTGAGGAAGAAGAAATTAACCCAATCGTTTTAAATGGTTTACGTACAGATACGAAAAACCATGATTTCTTCTCGGTAAAAGGAAATGGTTACGTAAAAGCAACGAACGTTGAAAAGTTAGCAGACGATGACTTCGTATTCAATTTTTAATATAGTGTTATAGAAAAAGCTGTCTTTATAGAAAAGACAGCCATAATGATAAGGCTTTTTTACATAACGTTATTATTTTAACTGCAAAGTATTTGATATGTTCCCCTCCAAATGCTCACGTAAGGTTGAACCTGTATACTCTTCCCTAAACACACCTGCTCTCACGAATAAAGGAATGACTTCACTAAAGAATAAATCCAATGATTTTGGAGGTCCCCCTGGAATTGCAATAAATCCATCTAATGCTCCGGCTTCAAACCTATCCATAATTTGCTTACAAACATCTTGTGATGTGCCAACCGCTACCCAATGAGCAGAGCCAACAACTTCTGGTCGCTCCAGTATTTGTTCAACAGTTGGCTCATTTTTAATGATGTAATTCCGTAATAATTCGGCATGTGTTTTACTACGCACAGTTTGCTCCCTGCTTGGTAGCATATCTTCAGTTACCTTACTTTCTAACGGAATCCCTCTAACGTCTAGTCCGAGAACCATTTCAAGTAAAGCATACCTCTTCTCTTTTGTGAGATGTTGATGAGCTTGCCTGTGCATTTCTAACGCTTCTTCATATGTATCGCCAATAAAGAAATATAAACCAGGCAATACACGTATATCATCTGACTGACGGCCATGTTGCTCTGCTCTTCTTCTTAAATCTTGACGCAGTTCAATTCCTGACTCTACATCTGGCGTTGCAGCAAAAATTGCATCAGCAACAGAAGCGGCGAAATTCCGGCCAGACTCTGAAGCACCAGCTTGAAATAAAGGCATTTCCCCAGAAATATGCTGCGGGACATTAAGTGGACCTTTCACCTCAAAATGCTCGCCACGATGCTCAATTGGCTGTACCATATCTCTAATCACGTCAGCGTTATCTACTTTCAAAACTTCATAAGGATGGCTCCTCCAAAGTTTTCTTACTAACTCTGTACATTCTGCCGCTTTCGCGTATCGCTCTTCAGATGGTGGCATCCCTGTCTCACCAAAGTTTCCAGCACCATCAATTGATGTGACAATGTTCCATCCTACTCGGCCGTTACTAATCCAATTTAAAGATTGTAGTTGCCTCGCTAGTATGTATGGTGGATAAAATGATGTTGAAGCTGTCGTAACAACTCCAATTTTTTCTGTTGCATAAGCAATAGCAGTAAATAATAATGTTGGATCTAAAATTACATTCCCCTTATTACGAGCAATTAAATCAGGGTGCGCCACTAAATAATCGGCTTTAAATACAAAATCTAACTTAGCCTTTTCTGCCCGTTGTGCTAACTCTACTTGTTCATTGATTCCTGAATCAAACTTATTCTCTTGTTCTTTCTTTCTAGAAATTAAACATAACCCAATGCAAAGTTGTTTTTTTGTAGACATATGTACACACCTTCCCCTTATTTTTAATTCACCTAGTTAAGCAAATGCCACTACTATCACATCTTGTATTTTTTATAACACCATAAAATGATAATGATTATAAATATCATTTTATGGTTTTACTGAAATAAATGCAACAAAAAAAACTCCCGCTTACGGGAGTCCCTTATCTCAATATTTCATTCGCTTCTTTTTCATAAATTTTATCAAATGAAGTCATAATGCGCTGCGATGCTTGAATCATTTTTTGATTCGTCATAAGATCAGCCATTTCTTTCGTCATATCCACATTTGAATTTTCTAGCATGTGATTTTTTACTATCCCTGTACCGTTCGGTAAATCAGCAATATTTCCTTCTGCTAGTGTAAAACTTTTATTTTCACGTTGCACGAGACGGGCATTCGTTTCTGCATCGACTGTTTTCGTTTGCAAGCGAGCAATGTTATTTTGTGTTACTTCATCGTATAAAGTGCCGTCTGCTTGTACAGCTATCTTTGCTCCTTCTGGAATACGAATACGTTCATTATTCTCACCCATTACGAAAGCGCCAGATGCTGTTTGTAAATAACGATCACTATTTAACGTAAAACTACCATCTCTCGTTAAAAACGTTTCATCATTTTTAGATGTAACGAAAAATGATGATGTACCAGCTGCACCGTCATCTAAAAAGAAATCTGTAGGGCTATTTGTAATTTGTATATTTCCTTGCGCTAAATTCACATGTGTCGCAGCTGGTACAACAGCGTAATCGACCGAACCGATATTTGTCGCCGATCCGTCTCCGCGGCGATATGTGTCTTGCACATCAAATACTTTAGAAGTCATGTTTTCTGCTTTAAATCCTGTCGTTTGGGCATTTGCAACGTTATTCGAATGAACATTTAAACGCTGCATGTAATTCATCATACCCATAGAACCTATATAAAGACCGTTCATACTCGTTTGAATAAGGCAAGCGCCTTATTCTTCACCTCTTTTCTTACGATGTTTGTAACATTTGTTTTGCTAAATGTTCAGCTGTAGCGATATGTATATGTTGCTTCACATCTTGTCCATCTGTCATTAATACAATTGGAGCTGATGATACAGCTGGAATTTTCAACAATTCACCACTACTCGCTGTTTCATCAAATTTCGTAAACACGATACCATCAATATGAATATCTTTAAAATTCGTAATGATTTCAATCATATCTTTACTTTTCATAGAAGCTGATAACGTTAAGCAAATATAGTCTGGTTCTACTTGTCCCATCGTCTCAATCATTTCTTCAACCGTTTCTGACGTACGATAGTTTTTCCCAGCTGTATCTATTAATATATAATCGACGCGCGCTTCTTCTTTAAAATAAGTGAGCGCCCTTGTCATTGCAGCTTCATCTCGCACAGCAATTACTTCTGATCCAATTGTTTTTACGTAATCTTGTAATTGCTGTACTGTCCCAATGCGTGAATGATCTGTCGTAATAAAACCGACCGTTTTTTTCTTACCGTGAAACTGCCATGCCATTTTTGCAAGTGTCGTCGTTTTTCCAACGCCAGTTGGGCCGATTAACGCAATCGTTTGTACCTCTTTTTCAAATACGTTTTCAGTATTGAAATGAGACCTCATATCTTCCAATATGTATCCGATGACTTCCTCTTCTGTAATCATCGTCGCATTCTCAAACTTCACTTTTAATTTTTCAGCATATGCATGAATAAAGTATTGTTCCACATCGTTTTGTTCTAACATCCGAATTACTTTTTGAATAATAAATGGCACAGATTCCTGCGTTTCTTTTTTAACAACTACTTCTTCTTTCTTTACAGGAATAACTTGTTTCACAGCAGGCTGTTTTTTCGTTACTTTCGCCTCTTCCGTCTGTTTCACAACGACAATCCCTTTTTCAAACAGTTGTAATAGTTTCTCTTTTTTTCTTGCCCATTCTTCACTATTTCCTGTTTGCATCGCTGCGTACGGCATAGAAGTCGTTACGTTTTCTAAATTGTGCAAGACCGATTGAATTCCATTTGCCTTCACAATTTCTTCTGGAATTTCATTTACAACATCCATTAATTGGTCATGAAAATGAGCTATGCCTTCGTTACTTTCTTCCTTTTTATCTTCAGGAAAAGCGACTAACATTTCATAATTCTTCTTCCAGAAAAACGGGATGTTTCGTTTTACACTTTCATCGACAACGTAGTAATAATCTGTACCATATTGGTCAAATAACTTTCGATACAATTCATTTTTCGAAGCTGCTTTTATTCGCATTAACGCTTCTTTTTTTTCTGTACTTTCCATTACTTCACCTCCTACTATTCAATATAAGCAATTTGATCTACAACAATTTCTGGTGCTAATTCACTAATACATAATACTTTTGCTTCTATTTGATAACGTTCAAGCAGTCTCACAATTGCAAATCTGAAATCTTTTCTGCGTGTTAATAATACTGGCTCTCTTCCCATTAAACGAGCTTGTTTGAAAACGCGCTGTACTTGCTCTACTACTCGCGTTTCTAAATCTAAATCCCAGTTTAATAAATAACCTTGATACGAATTGTTAACAACATCTGCATCCAATTCAATTGAGTCAGCGAATAGCGCCGCATAAATTTTCCCGTCAGGATTTTTCGCACTCTCACAAATAACTTTTGAAATACATTCACGAACAAATGCAGTGACACCATCAACATGGTTTTGATAAATTTCCTTCCCGTCAATAATACCTTCAATAATTGTTGGTAAATCGCGGATTGAAATTCCTTCTTTCAGCAGTTGTTTAATAACATTTTGCACGAGTGATAAATCGATTTCTTTCTTCTTAATTTCTTCTAATAAAACGCCATTATCAGTTTCCAGTGATTGAATTAAATCTTTCACATGTTGACGCTGAATTAACTCGTGAAGATTACGTCTAACGACAACATCTAAATGCGTAATTAATATGCTAAGTGGCTCTAATACTTGATAGCCTTTCATTTGTGCATCTTGTACCATATGCTCCAAAATCCAATATCCATCTTCGCCGAAAATTGGATCTTTCGCTGGCTCTGCATCTAAATCAGCCATTACGTTCGGTGTTTTCAATGCTAATAAATAACCTGATTTTAAAACACCTTCAGCCGCCTTCGCACCTTTAATACGAATAACGTAACGTCCGCGTGGTCTAAAGCTCGTATTATCTTTAAAATTAATTCCCGGAACGTTAATACCAAGGTCGGTAATAATCGATTTCCTCATAAGAACAACTTTATCCCTTGCTGTTTCCCCGTTAATTTTCTGCTTCACAAGCGCCGCTAAATCTAATCCGAGCTCTACGATAATTGGGTATTTATCTGTAAAGACTCCGAATGAATCTTCCACTTGCTGTAATTGCTCTTCATCGCCTTGAATCATTTCTAATTCCTTTTGAAGCTCGTCTTCTTTTTCTTTCTTTATTCGCTTTTTATTACGAACTCCTAAGAAAATAATCGTGCCTCCAACGAGAGCGAATGGTAAAAATGGTAACGGTGTAAAAACACCCATTGCGATAAATAAACCACCGAGCGCATATACAACAACTTCATGCGCTAATAACTCTTTAAAGATTCCTTCAGTTACTGTATCAGATGAACCGTCAAATACACGCGTTACGATAATACCTGTTGAAATCGCAAGCATTAACGAACCGATTTGGTTTACAATTCCATCCCCGACAGTTAACTGTGTATAATGAAGAGCTGCTTCTGCAAAGCTCATTCCTTGCTGCATCATACCGACAATTAAACCGAAAATAATATTTACGAATAAAATAACAATCCCGAAAATAACATCACCTTTAATGAACTTTCCGGCACCATCCATCGCTCCGTAAAACTCTGTTTCCATATTTAATTTTTTTCGTTTCGCCTGTGCATCTTTTTCTGTAATAAGACGCTGATTTAAATCAGCATCGATAGACATTTGTTTCCCTGGTAAAGAATCAAGTGTAAAACGAGCTGCAACTTCAGCTGTACGAGACGCACCGTTTGCAACGATAAATTGGAATATGATTAATACTATAAAAATAACGATACCAATTAATAAGTTTCCGCCAATTACGAACTGGCCGAACTCTTCAATAACATGACCCGCATTTCCGTCTGTTAAAATCGCTCGCGTCGTCGAAACGTTAATCGATACGCGAAAAATCCCGATTAATAACAACATCGTCGGAAATGACTTTAATTCATCCCACTCGTTAATACTTGTAGCTCGCATATAAATAAGCACTGACATACTTAGTAGAAAAACGATAACGATATCAAGTATAAATGGTGGAAGTGGAATTAAGAGCGCCACAACGAATGACGCTGCTAAAAAGATAGAAAAATAGGTTCGTGCAGAATCTATCTTAAACAAAAGAGATCTCCTCCAAACGCGCTATTATACTTCAAGTTCGTTCGTTTGAATTAAATAGCGCATAACTTCAATTACAGCTACGTATAAATCTTCTGGAATCGCCTCATCTTCCTCGACTTGATAATATAAAGACCGAGCGAGCGGACGGTTTTCCACCATTGGTATTTCTTGTTCACGGGCAAGTGTTCGTATATATAATGCGAGCTCATCTTCCCCTTTTGCAACGACAATTGGCGCCGCATCAACTTGTTTATTGTAACGAAGTACAACCGAAATATGCGTTGGGTTGTTCACAATAAACGTTGCACCATCCATCTTCTTCGCAATTGTCCCTTGCAAGATGGCATGCATAAAGTTTTTTCGTTTCCCTTTTACTTGCGGGTCTCCTTCATTATCTTTATGCTCTTGTTTCACCTCTTCTTTTTTCATCTTAATATCTTGTTCGTACTCCCATTTTTGATAAATGAAATCAATAATAGAAAGAACGATTAAAATAATTAAAATGGCTAAAAAGATAAATTTAATTTGGCTAATAATTTCAGTAAGTGACGCTGTCCAGTTAAATCCAATCATACTAACAATCTTCTCTAAATTCTTTTTAAAGAGAACGTACGAAACGTAACCGATTAATCCCATATAAAACAGTGATTTCAAAATATCTACTAAGCTTTTACGACTAAACAATCTCGTAAAATAGTTTTTCGGGTTAATACGTGACGCTTTCGGCTTTATTACTTTAGAAGAAAATAAGAAACCGACTTGAATCATATAATTGAATAAATGAAAGGCGTATACGAGTATTAATATAGGGGCCGATACTTTCAAAAGTAAAATCCCCATTAAATACAAATACTCCGTCACATCTGTATTTTTTCCAATTTGATCAAACAGCACCGCTACGGAGTTCGCGATTTCATAACCGAGCCAATCTCCGAAAAAGTAAACGACAACTGCTAATACGAGAATGGAAAATAAATTATTTAAATCTTTACTCCGGGCAATATTCCCTTCTTCACGCGATTTTTTACGCTTCTGCGGGGTGGCCTTTTCTGTTTTATTATCCTTTGCCATGCGTGTCCCCCTACTTCGTTAAGAAAAAGTTAAATAGTTTCGTATACTCTTCTAGTAATACGTCTGTCATATTTTTAAACACATAACCGAGCATCGGTATGCTCATCGCAATAAACAAAAGACCACACGTAATTTTAATCACGTACGCATTCATAAAAACGTTTAATTGCGGTGCATTTTTTGCGATTAAAATTAAGACGAAATTAATAATGAATAAGCTTCCCATAAGCGGAAGAGCAATTTCAACCGCTGATGTAATCGCAAATAATAACGTTGCGAGTAGACTATCTAAAAAACTAGTCGTCAGCAATTTTGAAATCGCCTCTGTATATTGAAACGACTTTAAAATCGTGGCAACGAAATAATTAATGCCGCCAAGTGAAATAAAAATAATAAGAAAAAATATATCAAAAATTGTTGATAGTAAAGTAGACTGTGATCCTGCATTCACATCAAATAAACTCGCCTGCGATAAACCGATATCAAAGTCTAAAATATGCCCGGCCATTTTTGGAATGTTCCACAGCATTTCTACAATTTTTGAAAGTGATAATCCAATTACAATTTGCGTTCCTGCATAAGCAGCTACATCCCAAACTGTCTTAATGTGAGAGACATCCACTTGATCGGCCACTGCAATCGAAAGAGCAAGTCCAAATGTAACCTTTGCCATCGCTGGAATCGATCGCCCTGAGAAAAACGGTAAAAAATATAAAAATGAAGTAATGCGGCAAAATGCAAAAAACGTCGCCGCCCATAATTCCATATTCATTTCAATTCACCTATCTTAATACGAACGCAATAGCGATGGAATTTTATCAAATAAATCTAAAATAAGCGTCGTTAACTCTTGAAACATCCACGGACCTAAAATGATAATAACGAGTACAATACTCGCCATTTTCGGTAAAAACGTCAGCGTTTGCTCTTGAATTTGCATCATAGCCATAATGACAGCGATAATAATAACGACAATCATACTTACACCGGCAACCGGCATTAAAATCATAACCCCTTTATAAAAAAAGGTTTGAAAAATATCTATAATTGGTGACGTATTCATTTATATGACTCCTATCACATAGCATCAAACGCTTCAGGCGACTGTTTTAAACATAATATCGACGATTTTTGTATATCCACCTAAATATACGAAAACGAGTATTTTAAATGGTAAACTTAAAATCATCGGCGGTACCATCATCATCCCAAGGTACATTAAAAGTGTACTAATAATTAAATCAATAAAGACAAACGCTAAATAAATGAACATCCCTGTAAGTAACCCTTTTTGAATTTGCGTTAACGTAAAGGATGGCACAAGCGTAAATAGTGAAAGATCCTTTAAATCTTTCGGTAACTCTTCTCCGCGTACTTTCAGCATCATTTTCAAATCATGCTTATACGTATGCTTTGACATATAATCTTTCATAATTGGAGCTGTCGTCTCCGCAGCTTGGCTTACTGTTATTTTTTCTTTCGTCATCGGGTCCCACACATCACTCTTTAACTGACCAAGCACTGGCTGCATCGTAAATAATGATAAAAATAATGCAAGTCCAACAAGCACTTGGTTTGGTGGTAAATTCATAACCCCCAGCCCTTGACGAGTAATCCCAAGAACAATCATAAAATACGTAAAATGCGTAAATAAAAGAACGATAGAAGAAGATAATGATAGAAGGGTAACGAGTGCGAATAGTTGTACACTTGAATTACTCGTAAACTCTTTTCCATTTTCGAAATTAATAAAACCGTTCGGGGCTGCATACGCTGGATTTACAAAAACAAATGAAAAAATAATAGAAAATACGAAAATAACGGCAAATAACGATAACTGTTTCTTTATTCTCATGATGGATCCTCTACTTTTTTCGTTTCACTCTTCACCGCGTCTTCTAGCGCTTGTTGAAACTGATTTCCTGTTCCTGTTAATTGCACAGATTGCACACCGTTATTACTAATAACAGTGAACACTTGCTTTCCGTCCACTTCAAACAAAAAGGCGCTCGTTTGATGATTTAAATATACGCCGTCCTTCACTTGAATATGGCCGTTTTCACCTTGCTTAAAAAACTGCTGTTTGCGCGTCTTTTTCGTCATATAATACGCACCATAACCGAGCGCACCAAACAGTAAAACGACTTGAAATAAGGTCGTCATATACGACATATGACTCCTCCTCTACTCTTTATCCTGCATTTGATTTTGCGCCTTCATAAGCGCTGCATGTTTCTTATCAGCTTCAATTTCAGAAATAATAATGCCGAACTTCTCGTCCATTACGATCGCTTCACCAATACCGACTTTCATATCACTTAAATATACATCTACTTTATGTCCTAAATTTTTCTCTACTTCAAGAACGTCGCCAACTTTTAATTGCTTCACATCGCCAAGCGTAATTGATGACTTCCCAAGCTTTACTCCAAGTTCAATCGAAATATCTGAAACGGTATCAATATGTGCCTTCCCCGCTTCATTTCGCTTCCCTGCAAATTCTTCTAATCCCATTAATGACACAGGAGATACTTCATGCTTCATATGGATCCTCCTACTCTATAAAACTTTTAAATAGGAGCGCCTTACGCGTTCCATCTTTCCCGATAAAACAATTAAATTTATGTTTTCCATCTACATAACCACGTAGTTGGTCTGTTACTTTCGTATGAAGCGGAATAATATCGCCTTCTTCAATTTGCTCAATCTCGCCCATTGTCATTTTTTGTTCACCAATCGCCACGTGAACAGGCTTGTACACTTGATTTACTTTCGCTTCCACTTCAGACGTATACTTTTTACGCTTATCCGAAGAATGTTCGACAATATTTTCAGACGTTAACTTATCCATAATTTCTTCAACGGATAAGAACGGAATACCGATACGAACTGTCGTATTCCAAAAATCTGTTTTCATATTTACGTTCAGTAATGAAATAATATCGCTCGCTGTCGTAATCTTCAGCGCATTCGGATCTGTCTCCGTCGTTACAAATTTCGGTTCAATCGCAACAACGCTTTCAAATGATTGTTGTAAATTTTTACAAAGAAGAGCAAATATATTATCAAGCGTTAAAAACTCAAACGCCGTTAACGGTCTACGCATCAGAAAGTTACGCTTACTATCTCCGCCAAGCCAGCATTCATGAATATAAATAACGAACGCTAAATCTATTTCAATTACAATTTCTCCAAGCTCTGGCAAGCCGAGATCAATAACACAATATAAATAGTAATCTTTCGGCATTTTCTCTACATACTCACTCGTAAACGGAACTTGCTCAACGGTCGAAGGCTCTAGTTCAATCGGAATACGCATACGCGCTGACAACGTCTGTGACGTCTGTTTGCCAAAAGTAGAAGCAATCGCTTGCAAACTACGTAAATGCTCAACACCGAACTTCTCCGGTCTATTAAAATCATACTCTTGAAATTTATCTTGCTTCCCTGCTTCTTGTGCGAAAGCTGGCATTTCCTCGCCTTCATTTACCGCCTTCAGCAGGGCATCAATTTGCTCTTGGCTTAATTTATCGCCACTCATGAAAATCCCCTTCCCTACCTTTTCAATTCAACGATTTCAACGTACATTTTTCCATTCTTCGTTAAAATCTTTCCGGTCCCAATCTCTTCATTCTCAAGCATAAGACGCACCGTATTTTTCGTTGAATTTTCAAGACGATACAATGTACCTTTCGTAATATGAAGCAGATCTTCAATTTTCTTTTTCGTATTTCCGATTTCAAAATAAATTGTTAACGGAATATCATCTTGTAATTTCAAATCTAGCCAACTCCCATATCATGTTCACGAAAATTTCATATTCTCTATTTATATAAATGAAATTTCTTATTTCGAAACGTCTATATTCAATATTTTCTTTATATATCCTTGCGTTTCTTTAAATGGCGGTACGCCTCCGTACTTTCTCACATTACCAGGACCAGCATTATAAGAAGCAAGCGCAAGTACGAGATCACCGTTATTTTTCTTTAAATAACCGCTTAACTCTTTCACACCGCCCTCAATACTTTCAGCTGGTGAAAATGGATTCTTTATGCCCATCTCTTTCACATTTGCTGGCATAAGCTGCATCAGCCCCATCGCACCTGCATGTGACACCGTTTTCGGATTAAAATTAGACTCTACTTCAATCATTTTTTGAATTAACGTTTTCGGAATTCCATATGTATTACTTACGCGATCAATAATATCCTCATACTTACCTTCATTTGAAGAACGTATTTTCTGAATATTATACTTATTCGTTAATCCCCACGTATCAACAGTCTCATTTTTCGTTTCTGGGAAACGTCGCTCAAACTCTTTTTGTGCAACTTGCACCTCATCCACTTTCTTCGTTTCAGCTTTCTCCGTCTCCTCAAGTTTACTCGCTTCCCCTACTTTAATAGGCTCTACCGGTTTATTAACAACCGTTTCTATTTTCGTAGATTGTACCGGCTGACTCATATCTTCTACTTTTGCCGTTGGCGGAGTAACCTTCGTCTCCTTCGCAGGTTCACTCTGCAATTGATCTTGAAAACGACTACTAACAAACGTCTGCGGACTACTTAACTTTTGCTGAATTTGTCCTTTTTTATATGCAAGAACTTCTTTTACTATATTTCCAATTACCATAATATCACCTT
>NZ_BOQD01000061.1 GCF_018332515.1 Bacillus hominis
AGTGGGGGGTTTTGTTCATCCCCCACTGATTATTAGTTGAACCAATCGGGCGTTTACGGGCAGTTGATCTCCCACCTAACCTCTTTGCTAAAGCCGAATTTTGAGGAGGGAGTTTTACTGCCCGTTAATGCGGGATAAAAGCACAAACCTACAATTTTAAAGGGTTTGTGCTTTTTTAATCAAACGTTTGTTTAAATACTTTTAGCAGTCCATTCTCTCATGCAGCATTTGAAATACTACATAGCCATTTCCTACAAACTTTTATTTACTTCTTCAGCTAATCTTCTCGTACTCTCATACGCAGATTCCGCTAAACTAATCGCAGAAATAACAGAGACACCATCCGCACCTGCTTCTATAACCGAAGCCGTATTTTCAATCGTAATACCACCAATCCCAACGATCGGTATTGTAATCTCTTGTTCCCTAAAATACTTTAGACCTTTCGTTCCTTGAACCGCTTTCGTATCTTTTTTCGTACTCGTCGGGAAGATTGGACCAACTCCTAAATAATCGGCTCCATTTTCAATTGCCCAGCGTGCTTCTTCAATTGTATGTGTAGATACACCGATAATTTTATCACCCATTTTTTCGCGAACAGAAGTAATCCCCTCATCATCTTGTCCAACATGTACACCATCTGCATCTAATTCGATGGCTAGTTCTACATCATCATTTACGATGAATGATACACCATACTCCTTGCAAAGCGCTTGTAGTTCTTTCGCAAAATCAATACGTTTCTCTCCCGTTAAAGCCCCTTCTCCCTTTTCACGAAATTGAAAAATTGTTATACCACCTTCTAGTGCATCTCTCAATACTTGTAGTGGCTCTTTCGTACAATTGTTACTTCCCATAATAAAATATACTGGTAATAACCTAGACATTTCATCCATTGTAATACGCGACATCTAGTTCCCCTCCTTACTGTATAACCTCAATCTTTCCATACTTCTCAATATCATCTGAAGTTGTATTCGCTAACTGATTTAAAAATTCAATTTGGAAGCTTCCTGGTCCATTCTCTACTGTTTTCGAAGCCGCTATTTCTGCTGCTACTCCATAGAATGTTAATGCGGCTACTGCTGCCTTTACATAATCCTTTTCTACCGCTGTAAAAGCTCCTATTACAGAAGTTAGTAAACAGCCTGTTCCAGTAACTTTCGTTAAAATAGGATGGCCGTTTCGAATAAGAACAGTTTTCTCTCCATCTGTAACAACATCTTCTTTTCCAGTAATCACCGCAACTGTATTCAATTCGTCTGCTGCCTGTTTTGCAATACTTACAACATTGCCATTTCCAGTACCAGCATCTACCCCTTTAATTTCCCATCTTTCATTAATAACGTTAGCTATTTCAGCTGCATTTCCGCGGATAATAGCTAAATCTATTTCAGCTGGAATATGTCTTGCAACTTCTGTTCGATAAGAGGTCGCTCCTGCGCCAACTGGATCAAATAGTACCGGTACATCATTCGCATTAGCCGACTTACCAGCAAGTAACATCGCCTCTACCTCTTCAGGGCGAAGCGTTCCCATATTTAAAACAAGAGCTCCAGCAATGCTAGCCATTTCTGCTACTTCTTCTTTTGCATACGCCATTACAGGCGATGCTCCTAGTGATAACAAGCCATTTGCTGTAAAATTCGTTACAACAACATTTGTAATATTATGCACGAGTGGATTAGACTCTCTCACCAATTCCACGACTTTACTAATTTCTTGTACATTCATTCAATCCATCTCCTAACTATAATGATGGGAGATACACAAAAAGGCACTTTGCGTACGCAAAGTGCCTGAACATGTGCTTTTACACTCTCCCTACGCTGGCATTATCCAACAGGTTCAAATGGTCAATGACGGATTAGTCATACTCTCAGTTTGCATCCACAAACTCCCATGTGTTTATTATTCATCTACTCCAAAGTCTACTCTTATTCTAGTAAAATAACAAGTTCTTTACTTTTCCATATTATAAGCCTGCTTTTAAATCAATTATAAAAAAGATTATTGTATATTTACCGCTAAATATTTCAGAAAAATTAGAATGTTTTTCTGTAGCATTTCTGTTACCATATGGATTAATTACACTATAATAAGATAACGGGCTTGCGACTTTAACCGCAGGAGTCTCAAGATAGACCCCTTCCTTTTTGTCATATAGCGTTTTTCACACCAGAATTTCAAGGGATTGATAGTAACACATTATTCTTTTCGCGCAGTCAATCCGTTATTTTCTTTATAATTTTTCAATCCAATTAGATCTGATTGACGGTAAATATGATAAGCTGGATAATGTGTATCCACATATAATTCTAATCCCATGGCCATGGCACGTATGCAAAAATGTCGATCTTCCCCCCAAAATGAAATATTAGGAATCTCTTTAAAACACACACCAGATTTCATTGCTTTTTGGCTAATTAAGGTGCATGCTCCAAGTCCCCCTACTTTATACACCCCTGGCTGTCTTAACATATTCAAAAACCCTTCAGTTTTTGCTATTTCTTCTTCTCCAGTTAATATTGTTTTTTCATCTTTTTTATAAAAAGTATATGTATCCATCATCCAAACTTGTGGCAGTTCCCTACTATTAGCTGCCCATTTAGTCCAAAAAATATTTGAAATAATATCCTTTTTTGATTTA
Organism: Bacillus hominis; assembly: GCF_018332515.1. Lineage (GTDB taxonomy): Bacteria > Bacillota > Bacilli > Bacillales > Bacillaceae_G > Bacillus_A > Bacillus_A hominis. The sequence continues at coordinate 2,651 of NZ_BOQD01000061.1, forward strand.
ATCAATTGCTGTAAAGTGTCTGGATGAAGAACCAAATCAGAATCGATTAAAAATAAATAATCATACTGATTTTCTTTTGCATAATCAATTATTTTATCCTTCATTGCAGCTACTTTCCAAACTTGATTTGTGGGCCAGTAATGAGTGTTTTCATCCTTATAATAAGATTCTGGGGGGGATTTTTGGTCTTGTAAAATTGTAACGTCTGCACGATTACTACAAAATTGATTCAATATGTTTTTGGACACTAGATCTTCATTGTCATCAAAAAAGATATAATGCACAACACAGTTTTCAGTGTTTAATTCTGTTAATGAAAAGAGAAATTCATTCAAAATAGAAGGGGATTGATGAATAGGGCTTCCAATTATTATTCTGTTTTTCATTGTAATCCTCCTTGGTATCAAATAAATCGTTGTTTTGTATAATTTATATGGTTCCGGTGTAAAACATGACATCTAAATTAGGGGACAACTATCACCCTTCACCTTCCGCTTTAGGCAACAACATAATTCAAAAAAGAGAACAATCCTTTATAATCTGATGGACTAGATCAAAAACCATATCACTCCTCAAAAATACGGACGTGTCACACCTCCATATTTTTAAGACAGGAATCTTCTATCGGAAAATGATAAATTAAAAAAAGTCCAAATATCAGTAAAGATAATGTCATTACTTTTTAGCAGTTTGTGTATATTTGTTAAAGGTATGGAAGACATCTTAATATGATTTTCTGAAAAAAACTTGAGTTAACATTCCAAACTGCATACGTATTATAGGTGTAAGAAACCTTGATATGTCTGTGGTAATCGTAGAAAAGCATAAATAAGCTACATGTTATTAAGTTCTTCAAACAGTAGCTGAAGAACTATGAACTAAAAAGAAAGAGGAGATTCAAGTGAGTACAAAACCTAGGCTCCTTCTAAGTATGGTGGTTAAAAATGAAGAAAATCGTTATCTGCATAGAGCATTAGAACATCACTTACCATTTGTGGACCATGTGGTGATTGTTGACGATGCGAGCACAGATGGGACAATAGAATTATGTAAAAAACTATTAAAAAATACTCCTTATACACTTATAGAAAATGAACATTCTATGTTTACAAATGAGGTTCAACTTCGTCAAAAACAATGGAATGAAGCTGTAAAATTGAAACCAGAATGGATTTTAAATTTAGATGCAGACGAAATTTTTGAATCTAGTTTCGAACAAGAAATAGGAAATATTTTAACTCATGATCACTATGATGCGGTTTACTTTCGGCTATATGATATGTGGTCAGAGACCCACTATAGAGATGACGCTTACTGGCAAGCCCATCATTATTACCGCCCATTTTTAATAAGGTATCGTGATGAATTAACGTATAGTTGGAACAATAGTCCGTTACACTGTGGAAGATTTCCTAATACTATTTCGCACTTTCCTTATACATGTCATTCAGCCAGAATAAAACATTATGGATGGGCTCAAGAAAATGACCGCAAAAGGAAATATGAACGCTATAAAAAGCTAGATCCTGATGCTATATATGGATGGAAGGAACAATATGAGTCCATATTAGATTCTACTCCCAATTTAGTGAAATGGGAGGACTAATGGTTCTAGTGCAAAAAATATAACACTTGTACAATGAATCTTTAAATCTTGAACATACTGATGCTATCGCTCTACAAAGGTGTGTGATCAGTATGAAAAAGGAAACTTTGTTTAAATGGAGGCACTATCAGCCAGATATTATTTTGAGGTTTCGATTGAATTGACTTCTTTTCCGTACGCATATTATTTTCTAGCGGGTTGTTAAAAACGGTGTGTTTGATCTGTACGATACCATTTCATCTATGTTTTAATTTGAGAAATATTTCCACACCCATCACTTCCATTATTATCCGATTTAAATAACCTTTCTTCTTCATTTTAATTGCTCTCCACTTTATTTCTTCTGGGTAATGAACTCTTTTCTTCAAATGAAAAACACCTCCATTGAATTTGCATACTTAGTATGCGAATTCAGGAGGTGTTTTTGAGTAATGACAAACAAAAAATATGATGAACGCTTCAAAAAAAGAAATTGTAAAGTTACACATCGAAGGAAACTCTATTACGGATTTAAGCATTGAATATAAAATATCTCCTACTTCTATAAATAGATTAAGTTGTACTCAAAACAGCGAGTGATAGTTACTCCAAAGCAGTTTAATGAGGTTTATAGAGAGAATAAGAAATTAAGACAAGAAGTAGCGATTCTGAAACAAGCTATGTCAATTATGACTGCCAAATAGAAGGTGTTCCTTACTGTTCTTCTTGAAAACTGTGGTATATTAAACGGTATATAGTTAGTAAAGGAGTTTGAATAAATGGTAAAGAGTTTAGTAATTGCTGAGAAACCATCAGTTGCACGTGATATAGCAAAAGTATTAAAGTGTACAAAAAAAGGTAATGGATTTTTAGAAGGTGACAAATACATTGTGACTTGGGCTCTCGGTCATTTGGTGACGCTCGCAGATCCTGAGGTTTATGATAATAAGTATAAAACATGGAATCTTGAAGATCTTCCAATGCTTCCAGAACGTATGAAATTAGTTGTTATAAAGCAAACGGGAAAACAGTTTAATGCAGTGAAACATCAACTTACCCGAAATGATGTTAATGAGGTGGTTGTGGCTACAGACGCTGGAAGAGAGGGAGAATTAGTTGCACGTTGGATAATTGAAAAAGCAAAAGTGAATAAACCAATTAAACGTTTATGGATTTCTTCTGTAACAGACAAAGCAATTAAAGATGGTTTTAATAATTTGAAACCAGGTAAAGCATATGATAATTTATACGCTTCAGCTGTCGCACGTTCAGAGGCTGACTGGTATATCGGCCTTAATGCGACTCGAGCTTTAACAACTCGCTTTAATGCTCAGCTAAATTGTGGTCGTGTACAAACACCTACTGTAGCTATGATCGCTAGTCGTGAAGATGAAATAAAAAACTTCAAAGCTCAAACTTACTACGGTATCGAAGCTCAAACAACTGATAAGTTAAAACTAACTTGGCAAGATGCAAATGGTAATAGTCGTAGTTTTAATAAAGAAAAAATTGATAGCATCGTAAAAGGTTTAGATAAACAAAATGCCACTGTTGTGGAAATTGATAAAAAACAGAAGAAGTCATTCTCTCCTGGTCTTTACGATTTAACTGAATTACAACGTGATGCAAATAAAAAGTTTGGTTACTCTGCTAAAGAAACATTAAACATTATGCAGAAATTATATGAACAACATAAAGTACTAACGTATCCTCGTACAGATTCACGCTACATTTCATCTGATATCGTTGGAACACTTCCAGAACGTCTAAAAGCATGTGGCGTTGGAGAGTACCGTCCTTTAGCACATAAAGTACTACAAAAGCCAATCAAACCTAATAAATCATTTGTTGATGATAGTAAAGTAAGCGATCATCACGCAATTATTCCGACAGAAGGATATGTTAACTTCTCGGCCTTCACAGATAAAGAGCGTAAAATTTATGATTTAGTTGTAAAACGTTTCTTAGCTGTTTTATTCCCAGCATTCGAATACGAGCAACTAACGTTACGTACAAATGTTGGTAATGAAACATTCATTGCACGCGGAAAAACGGTTTTACATGCCGGTTGGAAAGAAGTATATGAAAATCGCTTTGAAGATGATGATGTAACTGATGACGTAAAAGAGCAACTTCTACCTCACATTGAAAAAGGTGATACATTAACTGTAAAGTTAATTATGCAAACATCAGGCCAAACAAAAGCACCTGCACGATTTAACGAAGCAACTTTACTTTCAGCAATGGAGAATCCTACAAAATATATGGATACGCAAAATAAACAACTTGCTGATACGTTAAAATCGACTGGTGGATTAGGTACTGTAGCGACACGCGCTGATATTATCGACAAGCTATTCAATTCATTCTTAATTGAAAAACGTGGCAAAGATATTCATATTACTTCTAAAGGTCGTCAGTTACTCGATTTAGTACCAGAAGAACTAAAATCTCCTACACTAACTGGTGAATGGGAACAAAAACTTGAGGCTATCGCAAAAGGTAAACTGAAAAAAGAAGCATTCATTTCTGAAATGAAGAACTATACGAAAGAAATTGTTTCTGAAATTAAATCGAGTGATAAAAAATATAAACATGACAACATTTCAACGAAGTCTTGTCCAGACTGTGGTAAACCAATGCTAGAAGTAAACGGCAAAAAAGGAAAAATGCTCGTATGCCAAGACCGTGAATGTGGTCACCGTAAAAATGTATCACGAACTACAAACGCGCGCTGTCCACAATGTAAGAAAAAACTAGAACTACGCGGTGAAGGCGCTGGCCAAATCTTTGCATGTAAATGTGGCTATCGTGAGAAATTATCGACATTCCAAGAAAGACGTAAAAAAGAATCGGGCAACAAAGCTGATAAACGCGATGTTCAAAAATATATGAAACAACAGAACAAAGAAGAAGAACCATTAAACAACCCGTTCGCAGAAGCATTAAAGAAATTAAAATTTGATTAAACAAAAAGGTTCCTACCACTATCGGTAGGAACCTTTTATTTTTAATGAATGATTTTACTTCCTTTTGCGTTCTCAACAAACTTTTCACTTGATTTGTTAATTGGTTTTTTCAGTAATAATGCAGCCACAACTATGATTACTACGAAAGCACTTAGCACGAGTAAATCTCTAGTTACTATATCCCAAAGCATTCCACCTACTGTTTCACGAATTGCACTAATAGCATATGTGAATGGTAAGAACGGATAAAGTGCTTGGAAGAACGGTGGTGTCATTTGAATTGGGAATGTACCGCCCGATCCTGCTACTTGTAGTACAAGTAAAATAATTGCCATCGATTTCCCAACGTTTCCGAAAATAGAAACGAGTGAGTACACGATACAAACAAATACTCCCCCAATAAATAAACTAAATAACACAAACCAGAATTTATCGACTACGTACGTACCGAGTAAGAATATATCCCCCATCGATACGATAAACGCCTGTGAAATACCTATCGTTAAGAATGTTAATAAACGTCCAAAGTATATTTCATGGCTCTTATAATTAGCGCCCTCTTCATGTACTTCTACCGTTAATAATGAAACCATTAATAGTGCGCCTACCCATAATGCAAGCACTGTATAGAATGGTGACATTGCTGAACCGTAGTTCGGCATTGCAAATAATTTATTCTCTTTTAAATTTACAGGATTCGCAAAGAAATCACTTTGCTTTTCAACATCATTTTTCAATAAGCGTATGATGTCTTTTATATCCTCTTCTGATTCAAAATCACGAATTTTATTTGCTAATTCTTTAATCTTTTGCTCAGTAGCTGGCATTTCAGCTTTAATATCTGCTAATTTCTTTCTACCGTCTACTAATCCTTTTGATGAATCTTCTAGTAACTTCTTCACATCTGGAAGCTTTTTGTTTGCATCATTTAAAATTTGAGTTGTATTTTTAGACATCTCTTTTGTACGAGCAATTGCTGTATTGAAGCCTGGTACAATTTCTGCATCATACGTCGATAATACATCTGTTAATTGAGCTGATCCGCCTTTCGCAGCGTTGTTAATACTCTCAATTACATCTTTTGTAGGCTTCTGCCCATTATTAATAAGTGTAATTCCCTTATTCGTTGCCTCTACACCTTTTTGTAAACTACTTTTCGCTTTATTTAACTTTGTAATTCCATTATTAAGGTTTTTATCACTATTCACATCTGCTAAAACCTTATTTGTACTTTCTAAAACTGGGATCATATCATTAATTAAACCGATTCCAGATTGGAATTGACTATTTAAGCTATTTAAAGCTACTTTCGTTGTATCTAAACCATTAATACCTGTATTTTGTAAATCTGCTTTTGCACCTTCAAGACTATTTTTAACTTTATCATAATCTGCTTTTGCATTATCATATATTTGATTTGCATCAGCTTTAGCTTGATCTACTGTGCTAACTGCTTTTTGGTAATCTGCTACAAATGTTTCATTGTAATCTTTTTCTACTTGATCAATTAATCCATTCGCTGCATCTAATTTTTGATTCGCTACATCTGTTACATCTTTCTTTACTTCTTGTCCTGTACCGATAGCATTTACAACATCTTTAATTCCGTTATTCGCATTTTCCATACCGCCTTTAAGCTTAGTTAAGTGATCCACTCGTCCTTGGAAAAAGCTTTTACCAAAATCATTCGTTACGGATTTCTGAAGTTCAGTAAAGAAATTAATAAGATATGAAATACCATCTGTACCAGTTTGCAAGTGATCTGATACGGCATTTAAATCTTTCTTTGCTTGTTCTGGATCAAATTTCCCATTTTGTAATCCATTTAAAACACTTTTTCCATAAGCTGTTCCTGCACGTGATGAACTTAAAACATTATTTACTGTTTGATTAATATTTTGAGCTATGCTCTTATAACCATCACTATTCAGCTTAGAAAGATCTGGTCTAGCTGGGAATTCAGGTAATCCATTCAGATCAGGAATATTTAAGTCTACACCCGGATTCATTAAGAAGTCAGTAAATGCAGCCGCACTATCCATAACGCCTTTTGCTGCTACTAAATCATTTCTTATCGTTCCTGGAGCATTTTTCAACGTTTGATCTTGATTCGCAAAGAACTTGTCTAAATTCCCCAACGCTTCCTGCCCATCATTTATTACACTCTCTACAACAGGTAGATCTTTTTGTGCTACTTTCACAATGTCTTCTGCTTGAGTCGCATCATCTAATGCCTTATCCATAAGTGTATTCATTTCTGGGAACTGCGCTTCTAACTTAAATACAAGATCCTTTACCTTCTCAATACTTGGTAAGTTTGTTTCTAAATCAATTCCGAGGTCATTGAAGATTTTAAAAATCTCACCGTTTGCTGTTTTAACAAAGTTTTTACTAACCTCTTCTGTAAGACCCGATGCACCTTTAGCTGTAATCTTCGGTGCAATGGCATTCACCTTTTCATTTACGTAATAATCAATTTCCGGTTTCTGTGGATTTTCATCCAAGACTGTTGTAATCTTTTCAGAAAAATCTTTTGGAATAGTAATACTTGCGGAATAATCGCCATGCTCTACTCCATAAATTGCTTGCTTTTCATCAACAAACTTCCACCCGAAATTTTTATCCTTCTTAAGTGAATCTACAATTTCTTCCCCAATGTTAATATCTTTCCCTCTTAAATTTGACCCAACATCTTGGTTAGAAACTGCAATCTGGATTCCTTTCGTATTTCCGTAAGGATCCCAAGAAGCTTTAATGTTAAACCATGCATATAACGATGGTAGAACCATTAATCCTAAAACAATAACAATTGCAGCCCAATGTTTGGCTACATTCCGTAAATCTGTCTTATAAATACGCCAAATTTGTTTCATATAAGTTATCACCTAATTATATATTTTTCCTTCTTTAGAAAATGATGCATACATTTTGCAATTATATCACTTTCTACATCGTGGATTAAACGAAAATGCACTATTTTCCCTATTAAATATTTCACTTACTTTATTATATAACGAAGTAAGTGAAAATATGAATACAAAATGACCAAATCGGTTTTACATTCAGTAATAACAAATATATAGGAAATGTCATAAAAAATACAAGTATTTTCTCTTGGAAATACTTGTATTCCTAAAAAATCCTCACAGCTTTTTTTATAATCTGTGAGGATTTCTTCTATTATATATCTAATTGAACTGCTACACCGAAATGATCTGAAATTACATTTCGGTTTGTACCATTAAAAATGACTTTTGAAGAACGAACGGTTTTACTTTGGTTACACAATATTAAATCAATTCGTAAATTATGTTTATTTTCATCCCAACCAGCAATCTCGCCTTGGACAGTTGTTCCTTCATCCTTCTCTATCGCTAGTTCGTATGTGTCATACAAACCTTTTTGCATCATATACTCATAACCCTCGCCTTCCAAACGAGCATTGTTATTAAAATCACCCATTAAGAAGGAAAGTTCATTGCTATCTACACGCTCCATCAAACGATCGACTTGACCTTTGAATGATTCTTCTTCATCATTCCACCAACCGAGATGGCAAGAGTAAAACGTTATATTCTTACCATTATAAGCAATTGTTGCACTTACAATTTTGCGTGTTTTCCAATACGTTGTATCCTTGTTTTCTGATACAAAGAACGTATCTTCTTTTATAATATTATGCTTTGTTATAATCGCTAATCCTTCTTCGTACACATCATAACCAATATGAGAGAAATCCCAAGTAATATTGTAATCTTTTACATATAACGCTTTCAACTCTTCTAATAGTAAAAGTCCAAAATTATCTTCTTTCTTGTTACCGCATACAATTTTAGCCTGTATCGACTGACTAACTTCTTGCAATGCGATTACATCATACTCTTCTTCTTGAATTACTTTAGCAAGATATTTAATCTTTTCCATTTGATTCTCTTCTTGCCAAGAGTGACAATTTAAAGTTAGCAATTTCATATTATTACGCACCTAACATATCTTGAATGTCTGACTTTAATACGTCAGCTTTCGGGCCATATACTGCTTGTACACCTTTATCTTTTACAATAAGTCCTAAAGCACCATTTTGTTTCCATTTTGCTTCTGGTGCAACAACATCTAAATCTTTTACTGTTACACGTAAACGTGTCATACAAGCATCTACGTCAGCAATATTATCTTTTCCGCCCAATAAATCAATAACTTTTGTTGCTAATGAACCATCTTGTACATTTCCTGTTCCTTCTGATGACTCATCTTCATTATCAATGTAGTTACCTGCACGTCCTGGTGTTGGTAAATTGAATTTTTTAATTAGGAAATTGAATAACGTAAAGTTAAGACCGAAGAACACTAGTGAAACAATGACAAAGTTAATTAAATCTCTTGTTAACCCTGCATTAACCATCATTGGTGTACGTGTAATTAACTCAATAAATCCGAATGCATGAACACGTAAATGAATTAAATCTGCTAATGCGAATGCAAGACCTGTTGTAATTGCATACACAACATATAATACTGGTGCAATAAACATGAACATGAATTCAATTGGTTCTGTTACACCTGTTAAGAATACTGCTAATGCTGCTGATAAGAACATTGGTTTATATTTTGCACGCTTATCTTTATCTACGTTACGGAACATCGCGAATGCGATACCCATTAAAGCTGCTGATGAACCAATAACTTGTCCCGCTTTGAAGCGAGCTGGTACAACATTATTTAATAAATCGTTATATGCTTTCGTATCTCCACTTGCTAATAAGTTATTTAAATCTGTAATCCATGCAAGCCATAATGGATCTTGTCCTGCTACAATTTGTCCAACTTTTGAGCCAGTTAACATCGTATATGTTCCGCCTAGCTCTGTGTAATTCATCGGAATCGTTAGCATATGATGTAATCCAAACGGTAATAATAAACGTTCTAACGTTCCGTATACAAATGGTGCAACAACTGGTGCACTATCTTTAGATGCTGCAATCCAGCGACCAAATTCATTTAATCCACTTTGGATAAATGGCCATAAAAGTGATAATACAATCGCAGTGACTGTAGACCAAACAATTACAACGAATGGTACGAATCGTTTTCCATTAAAGAATGCTAGTGCCTGTGGCAGTTTATTATAATTGTAGTATTTGTTATATAAAGTAGCTCCTAAGAAACCTGTGATAATCCCTACGAAAACTCCCATGTTTAATGCTGGTGCACCAAGTACAGAAGTGAAATAATCTTTTACAAGTAAATCACCTGCTAATGATGAAGAAACTGTCGCTTTTGAATCCGCTAACATTTGGGCGTTTACGCCAAAGATAGCTCCTGTAATTCTGTTTGTTAAGACGAATGCTAACAGTGCTGCAAATGCACCACCTGCGCGATCCTTCGCCCAAGATCCCCCAATTGCTACTGCGAATAAAATATGAAGATTTGTAATAATTGCCCAACCGATGTCTTCCATTACTCGAGCAATGGTATGAACTGCGTTAATATCCCCAGCAGACATCCCAATTAACTTACCGATAGAAATCATTAAACCAGCTGCTGGCATTACAGCTACAACAACTAATAATGCTTTCCCGAACTTTTGCCAAAAATCAAAAGACGTAATTTTCATCTGTTCTTCCTCCCCTTTATTTATAACAACATAATGATTTAAATTATAATTTCTGTTTTTCTTATGAAAACGATTCCTTATATTACTTTTCCCTTTACGCAACCGTTTTCATAAATCTATTTTAATAAAAGCGTTTTCACATTGCAATAGAAATTTATTTTTTTTCATAAAAAAAGATGCTCAAAGAGCATCCTTTTTTATTATGAAATGCGATAAACCCTTGTTTCATAAGGTTTTAACGTGATTGAATTTACTTGTTCATTTTCTGCAACTTCATAGTTATTTAAAAGCAAACGTTTGCGTTCTAATGTAAATATACCCTCATTATACACTGCTTCCTCTTTCGAGATATTACTAATAACAATGATTTTTTCATCGTTTAATGTACGAGTATATGCGTAAATTTGCGGATCGTCTTCTAAAAGTAAATCATACGTACCATAATTTAATACATCGTGCTCTTTTTTCAAGGCAATCATCTTCTTGTAGAAATTGAAAATAGACTTTTCGTCATTTTTTTGCTTTTCAACATTAATTTCTTTGTAATTTGGATTCATACCAAACCAAGGTGCACTTGTTGTGAAACCAGCATTCATCTCAGCATTCCACTGCATAGGTGTACGTGAATTATCGCGGCAAGAAGCCCATATAATTTCCATCATATCTTGATGCGATACTCCTTCTGCAATTTTCTCGCGATATAAGTTTTTAATTGCTACATCATCATAATCTTCAATATTTGGGAATTGAACATTTGTCATACCAATTTCTTGTCCTTGATAAATAAACGGTGTACCGTGCATAAAGAAATACATCGCACCTAAAGCTGTTGCACTTTCACGCCAAAATTGTTTATCATCCCCCCACGTTGAAACGATACGTGGCTTATCGTGATTCTCGATATATAAAGCATTCCATCCTTTATTTTCTAATCCTTTTTGCCATTTCGTTAATACCTTTTTCAATGCTACAACATCAAGGTCTTTCTTCTTTTCTGCATCCCATAAGCTTAAATGTTCAAACTGGAATACCATATTGAATTTACCTTTTTCTTCTCCAACCCAAAGCTCAGCATCTTCAATCTTAACGCCGTTAGCTTCACCAACAGTCATAATGTCGTACTTAGAAAATGTATTTTCTTTTAACTCTTCTAATAAAGGTTGAATACCATTTACATTCATATGCTTATCAAAAGATGGCACATATTTTAATTCTTTTGGATTTGGCATATCCTTGAGGCCTTCTTCTTTTTTAATATGGCTGATCGCATCAACACGGAAACCATCGATACCTTTATCAAGCCACCAATTAACCGTATCGTATAATACTTCGCGAACTTCTTGATTCTCCCAGTTCAAATCTGGTTGTTTACGCGAGAATAAATGTAAATAATATTGTCCTGTTACTTCATCATATTCCCATGCCGATCCATTAAAAATACTTTCCCAGTTGTTTGGTTCTACGCCGTCTTTACCATCATGCCAAATATACCAATCACGCTTCGGATTATCTTTAGATGAACGAGACTCAATAAACCATGGATGTTCATCACTCGTATGATTAATAACTAAGTCAATAATAAGCTTCATATCACGCTTATGAACTTCATCTAGTAAAGCATCAAAGTCTGCCATTGTACCAAATTCATCCATAATATCTTGATAATCACTAATATCATAACCATTATCATCATTAGGTGACTTATACATTGGACAAATCCAAATTACATCTATACCTAAATCTTTTAAATAATCCAGTTTTGCAATAATACCTTGTAAATCTCCAATACCATCACCATTTGAATCCATAAAGCTACGTGGATAAATTTGATAAGCAACCGCTTCTTTCCACCATGTCTTATTCATAACCATTCTCTCCTTTTGCATCCCACCGGAATTTTTATGCAAACGTTTTCGTAACACTATCATAACAAAATATGAATAGTTTGCAACTGTTTTCATTGAACTCTATGTAGATTCCTTATTCTTATGTTTTATCCCGCTATTGGCCGGGCAGTAAGAACCCCATCTCAAAATTCAGCGAAAGCAAAAAAGTTCGGTGGGGGTCGGCTGCCCCTAAAAGCCCGATTGGTGTGGGCTAATAATCAGTGGGGAGGAACAAAACCCCCACTGATTAAAGTTTCACTTTATTTCTCACAAAGGGAAATCTCATTCTGTACCTGCTCTTGTCCACGCACATTACATACATTTCTCATACATTAATACAAAGATCTGATTATTTTAGAAAGGAGTGTTAAATTGAAACAAACAAAATTAACAGGTCGTATCGTTGTGCCCTCAGACCCTGACTATGACGTAGCCCGAATGAATTTAAATTTAAGTATTCCAAAACTCCCTTGTATTATTGTTTTCTGTCAAAATAAAAATGATGTGTGTAACGCCTTAAAATGGGCACGCGAACGTCATATACCATTTCGCTTAAGAAGTGGACGTCATAGTTACGAAAATTTCTCTCTTTTAAATCGTGGACTTATTATTGATGTAAGTGAAATGAATAGAATTACTGTTCATACAGGGAAATTAACAGCAACAATTGAAGCTGGTGCAAATTTAGGCGCTGTTTATAAGGAACTTTGGAAACATGGCGTTACAATACCAGCTGGTACAAGTGCAAGTGTTGGAATTGTTGGATTAACACTTGGCGGCGGCATCGGCATGCTTTCACGATTATTTGGACTAACATGTGATCAATTGCTAGAAGTCGAAATGGTACAAGCATGTGGAAAGTTTGGTGCAAAAACCATTCGTGCCAATGAAAAGGAAAACCCTAATCTGTTTTGGGCATGCCGCGGTGGTGGCGGTGGAAACTTCGGAATTGTTACTTCCTTAACTTTTCGAGTCCATCCTATAAAAAATGTATCAATTTTCTCGCTTACATGGGAATGGGATGACTTTATTGCTGCATTTCAAGCTTGGCAAAACTGGGCACCTTATATAGATGAACGCCTCACTTCATCAATTGAATTATTCTCCAAACAACGCAATAAAATCGAAGTAAAAGGTGAGTTTGTTGGCCCTCCTTCTGAACTCTACCCTCTATTATCTCCTCTTCTTGAAACTGGTAATCCCTCTCTCTTTATAGATGAAGTTCCTTATATAGAGGCTGTTCAATTTTTTAATAGCGGTAATATCCCTGAAAATTTCAAGCGCTCTGGTTCCTACGTATATAAACCTATTCCCCTGAAAGGTATTCAAATTATGCAGCACTTTCTTTCTCATACCCCAAATAAAGATGCGAGTATTTGGCATCAATCACTTGTAGGTGCTGTTGAAAATATTCCGCCCACTGAAACAGCTTATTTCCATCGTAAAGCGATTATTGCGCAAGAATATATTACTTCTTGGAAATGCGACGATGCAGAAAATAAAAATATACGCTGGGTTAAAGATTTACGAGAAAGCTTAGACCCCTATACACTAGGTGACTATGTCAATTGGCCCGATATCGACATCAAAAATTGGCAAACTAGTTATTATGGTTCTAATTTTCAAAGGCTACGTAAGGTGAAGACCTTATATGATCCATGCAATGTTTTTCATTTTCACCAAAGCATCCCTCCTTTTCATACGTAAAAAGGAAGAACAGAATACTGTTCTTCCCTTTTACATTGAAAATCGCTCAATTGTTTGTTTCAAATCAGTTGCTTGTTTCTCTAAATCCTTTAATAATTGATCAATTACTACCATATTTTTAGACTGTTGCAGCGTCACACGTGCCACTTCTTGTGAACCAGCTGATGTTTCCTCAGCAATTGCCGCTACAGCCTTTGTTTGTGCTCCTGTTTGATGAATGTGACCCACTTGTTCATTCATATAACTACTAATTTGCTGAGTTGCATCGGCGACTTCCATAATACTTGATGACATTTCTTTTAAAATTAATTCTGTAGCTTCTCCGCGTTTCGCCTCTTCTTTAGCTGTCTTTACTTGCTCAGTCATTTTCATCGCTACTTGTTGCACTTCATCTTGCATATTCCGTAATAATTGCGCTATGTTTCTGGCAGAGTGATCACTTTCATCAGCAAGCTTACGAACTTCTTCTGCCACAACTGCAAAACCTCTTCCATGCTCTCCTGCACGAGCTGCCTCAATGGAAGCATTTAGTGCTAATAAATTAGTTTGGCTAGCAATCTCACTCACAACAGACACAATATGTTCTACTTGTTTCATTCTTTCTTCTAACTTCTGTACATTTTGCATTGAATCTTCATTTTCTTTCGCCAATGTTTGAATACCTTGAATTAAAGAAGTAAAGACACGAGTACTTTGCCCTAAAGCTTGAACCATTTCTGAAGACAACTCATCAGATTGTTTTGCTTTTTCTTCTACTTCACTCGCAATAGAAGTTGTTGTATCAACAGCAGAAACAATCGCCTGGATTGACGCTGCTGATTGCTCAGCGCCGGAAGAAATCTCTGCAAGAGTTTCAGACACACCTTGCGCTTGCTTGGTCGCTTCCCCTGTTTGTGTTCTAATTTGCTGAACTTGATTATTCGTATAAGAAAATGTAGTATCAATATTTTTTACCATGCCTCTTAAGTTCCCTAGCATCATATTAAATGCAATACTTAAAGATTTAATTTCATCATCTGTCTTTGGCAATGGTACATCTTCACGAATATCACCCTCAGCCGCTTTTCTTGCAGCTTCTTCCAACTTCCTAAGTGGTTTAATTAAATAAATTGCTGCCCCATACGCTAAAATGCCTGACCATATTACACCTGACAGCATAACGATAATATTATAAACAGTCTGACTTACATAACTTTGAAAATAATCGTATATAACGTAAATAAAAAATAAACTTGTTGAATATGTAATGAAAGCTAAAACTGTAGTAAATAGCATAAGTTGTGTACGTAAACCAAAGGAAAATGTTTTCCTTTCTTTTTCCATCTCTTTTTCCCCCTTTTTATAAGCAATATATGTACTACCTATATATTATTATCCATATTTTCGTTATAGAAAGATATAGAGATTTTTAAAATCATTATTTCCTTTAATATCAAATCCTATGAAAAAAATAGAGGATTCTGACAATTTATGACTAATAACAGAAATACGGGGCAACATTTGTAAATATATTTTTGACTGGGGGTTTTGTATGATTCAAGTTCGAAATCTAGTAAAATCATTCGGCTCACTTGATGTTTTAAAAGGAATTGATTTAGAAGTAAAAGAAAAAGAAGTTGTTGTTTTAATCGGTGCCAGTGGTTCTGGTAAAAGTACATTACTTCGCTGTCTTAACTTTTTAGAAATGTACGATGAAGGTGAAATTCACTTACAAGGTGAGCGAATTGATCCAAAGCATTCAAATTTAAACAAAGTCCGTGAAAATGTCGGTATGGTTTTTCAACACTTTAACCTCTTTCCTCATATGACCTCACTAGAAAACATCATAGAAGCACCTATTCACGTAAAAAAATTGGAGACAGCAAATGCAAAGGAGATTGGAAATCAACTCCTACAAAAAGTCGGCCTACAAGATAAAGCAGATGTAACTCCCCACCTCCTTTCCGGTGGTCAAAAACAACGCATTGCGATTGCACGAGCTCTTGCCATGAATCCTAAAATCATGCTATTTGATGAACCTACCTCAGCTTTAGATCCTGAACTTGTTGGAGAAGTGTTGCAAGTTATGAAAGAACTTGCTGAAGAAGGAATGACAATGGTTATTGTTACTCATGAAATGAATTTCGCAAGAGATGTAGCTGACCGCGTCATCTTTATGGATGACGGGAAAATTGTAGAGGATGCTTCGCCAGCGCAATTTTTTTCTGCTCCATCGCATGAACGGGCAAAGCAATTTTTACGCAACGTTTTATAATGTAACTTCTGTTTCAAACATAAAGAAATGCATTCATACGGGGCTCAACTAATTGTCCAAATAAAATATCTCCATAACATATTGAAAACAATCCGTATGATCAATATATAGGAGGGATTTTATGAAAAGAAAACTGTTAACCATTGTTGCGAGTATTACATTATGTACATCCTTCATACTAGGAGCCTGTAGTAAAGAAAGCTCTACCACTTCATCTAATGGTGAAAAAGAATTTCGTTATGCAATGAGTGGTTTATACAAACCTTTTAACTATAAAGAAAATGACGGGAAACTTGTCGGTTTTGATGTAGAAATAGGTGAAGCTCTTGCGAAAAAGATGGGAATGAAACCTGTTCCTGTTACAAATCCTTGGGAAACATTGATTCAAGGTCTACAATCCAAAAAATATGATGTGATATTAGGAAGTATGGCAATTACAGAAGAACGATTAAAAGCCGTGAATTTCTCAAATCCATATTATCGCTCTGGTGCACAAATTTTTGTAGCTAAAAAGAATACATCTATCTCTTCTCCAGAGGACTTGAAAGGTAAAAAAATAGGTGTTGTAAAAGCAAGTACTTTCAAAGCCCTTGTTGCAAAATATACAGATCAAATTACAGAATATGATAGTGATATTACTGCACTTATGGACTTAGAACCAGGACGTGTAGACGCAGTTATTACTGATCAAATGGTTGGTCTTCGTATGATTAAAGAAGGTAAATCAAATATAAAGGAAGCAGGAAAACCGTTAAACCTTGATGAAATGGGAATTGCTATTCATAAAGACAATAAAGACATGGTCGAAAAGGTAAATAAAGCGCTAGATGAAATCATTAAAGACGGCACGTATGAAAAGATTAGTAAGAAATGGTTTGGGCGTAATATTCTTGGAGACGAGGCAAAAACAAAGTAAGTTAGCTATTTAAAGATTTCATAAATCATGCCCCACTTTTCACCCCGCTATTTGCGGGCCGTAAACCTCAACTCCAAAATTCAATTGTAAAACAAAGAAGTTAGATAGGGGCTCAACTGCCCGTACATGCCCGATTGGTGAAGGCTAATAATCAGTGGGGGATCTCCCCCACTGATTAAAGTTTTACTTTATGTGGGGTTTCATTCCCTAATAAAATCCATACAATATGAGGTGACACATATGTTTGAAATTTTTATCTCTACCTATCCCACACTCTTAAAGGCTACTATTGTCACATTACAATTAACATTAACATCCCTATTACTCGGTTCACTAATTGGATTACTAGTCGCTTTCTTTCGAATCTCTAACAATAAGGTTTTAAATAGTATTGCTCATGTATACATCGCCATTATTCGTGGTACACCTTTAATTGTTCAAATCGCAATTCTCTATTTCGGTATTACATCTGTTATTGTTTTTACCCCTTTTTGGGCAGGAGCAATTGCTTTAGCAATCCATAACGGTGCATATATTACTGAGATTTTCCGCGGATCCATTCAATCCGTTGACCGTGGACAATTAGAAGCTGCTCGCTCTTTAGGGATGCCTTACCCTTTAGCAATGCGCCGGATTATATTACCACAAGCATTTCGTCTGTCTCTTCCTCCTCTAGGGAACCAATTTATTATTGGATTAAAAGATTCTTCACTTGTCGCTTATGTAGGTATGTCCGAATTATGGGGCTCCGGTTTATCAATTGCCGCAGGTAACTTCCAGCAATTAGATACATATATCATTGTTGGTGTATACTATCTCGTACTAGTTCTTCTATTTACTTATCTTGTTAATCTTTTAGAAAAACGACTACAACGGAAAGAAAATAACTCTGTCCACGTCAAGACAAAGAACAAGAAAGAAGTTTCTTTATAACAAAAAGCAAG
>NZ_BOQD01000062.1 GCF_018332515.1 Bacillus hominis
TAAAAAAGATACTAAAGAGTAAAACATCTTATAAGAATTATGGTAAAATTTAATAGTTATAATGTGTTTCTTGAAATATATGATGATTTAGGATAATATCATTAATGGATAAATAGGTTGCGATGGAGGGTCTATATGTCAAACAGATTTGCAGTGATTCTGGCTGCAGGTAAAGGCACACGTATGAAGTCCAAGCTATACAAAGTGCTTCATCCTGTATGCGGAAAACCGATGGTACAACATGTAGTTGATCAAGTATCTCAATTAGGATTGCAGAAACTTGTAACAGTCGTTGGACATGGTGCTGAAAAGGTACAAGAACAGCTAGGAAACGTAAGTGAGTTTGCATTACAAGCAGAACAACTTGGTACAGCCCATGCTGTAGATCAAGCTGCAAGTGTACTTGCAAATGAAGAAGGAACAACTTTAGTTATTTGTGGTGATACACCTCTAATAACTGCTGAAACGATGGAAGCATTGCTTCAGCAACACGAAGAAGCAGGAGCAATGGCAACGGTGCTAACAGCTTACATAGAAGAGCCTGCTGGATATGGCCGTATTGTTCGTAATGAGAATGGTCATGTCGAAAAGATTGTTGAGCATAAAGATGCAAATGAGGAAGAATTAGCTATTAAAGAAATCAATACGGGTACGTATTGTTTTGATAATAAAGCTTTATTTGCTTCACTTTCTAAAGTTTCAAATGATAATGTACAAGGTGAATATTACCTTCCGGATGTTATTGAGATTTTAAAAAATGAAGGTCATATCGTATCAGCTTATCAAACAGAGCACTTTGCAGAAACATTAGGTGTTAACGACAGAGTCGCTCTATCGCAAGCGGAAATTATTATGAAAAATCGTATCAACCGAAAGAACATGGTAAATGGTGTTACAATCATTGATCCAAGTAACACATACATTTCTGCTGATGCAATTATTGGTAGTGATACAGTTCTTCACCCAGGAACGGTTATTGAGGGTAACACTGTAATTGGTTCTGATTGTGAAATTGGACCGCATACAGTAATTCGCGATAGTGAAATTGGAGATTGTACGGTAATTCGTCAATCTACTGTACATGACAGCAAACTTGGTACAGAAGTATCGGTTGGTCCATTTGCACATATTCGCCCAGATTCAGTTATTGGAGATGAAGTGCGCGTTGGAAACTTCGTAGAAATCAAAAAAACTGTTTTTGGTAATAGAAGTAAAGCTTCACACTTAAGTTATATCGGGGATGCACAAGTTGGAGAAGACGTGAATCTTGGTTGTGGTTCAATTACGGTGAACTACGACGGCAAGAATAAATTTAAAACTGTAATTGGTAACGGGGTATTTATTGGATGTAATTCAAACCTTGTTGCTCCTGTAACAGTTGAAGATGGTGCTTATGTGGCAGCAGGCTCTACAATAACAGAGAATGTTCCATCAAAAGCATTATCAGTAGCACGTGCACGTCAGGTTAATAAAGAAGACTATGTTGATCAATTGCTGAATAAGAAAAAATCATAATGTGGAGGGTTAATCTAGATGTCGACTCAATATCTAAATTCTAATTTGAAAGTATTCTCTTTAAACTCTAATAAGGAACTTGCTGAGCAAATCGCAAAGCATATTGGAGTAGGACTAGGAAAATGTTCTGTTGATCGTTTTAGTGATGGAGAAGTTCAAATTAACATTGAAGAAAGTATCCGTGGTTGCGATGTATTCATTATTCAATCTACAAGCTTCCCAGTAAACGAACATATCATGGAATTACTTATTATGATTGATGCATTAAAACGTGCATCTGCAAAAACAATTAATATTGTTATTCCTTACTATGGTTATGCGCGTCAAGACCGTAAAGCGCGTTCTCGTGAACCAATTACATCGAAACTTGTAGCAAACTTGCTTGAAACAGCAGGTGCAACTCGTGTAATCACTCTAGATTTACATGCTCCACAAATTCAAGGATTCTTTGATATCCCGATTGACCACTTAATGGGTGTACCGATTCTTTCAGATTACTTTGAAGCAAAAGGCCTTAAAGATATCGTAATCGTATCTCCTGATCACGGTGGTGTAACTCGTGCTAGAAAAATGGCAGATCGCCTAAAAGCGCCAATCGCTATTATTGATAAGCGTCGTCCTCGTCCGAATGTATCGGAGGTAATGAACATTATCGGTAACATCGAAGGCAAAACAGCAATTTTAATTGATGACATCATTGATACAGCTGGTACAATTACATTAGCGGCAAACGCTCTTGTTGAGAACGGTGCTTCTGAAGTATATGCTTGTTGTACACACCCAGTATTATCTGGTCCAGCAATTGAGCGTATTCAAAATTCGAATATTAAAGAGTTAGTTGTAACGAACTCTATCGTATTACCAGAAGAGAAGAAAATTGATAAAGTGCATGAACTTTCAGTTGCTCCATTAATCGGAGAAGCAATCATTCGTGTATACGAAGAAGAATCTGTAAGTGTATTATTCAATTAATTGGATAGAATGAGACGTAACCAAGCTTGGTTACGTCTTTTCGTATCGAAAAAAGAAAGTAGTGGTACAAGAATGAAATTAATAGTAGGACTTGGGAACCCAGGTAGAGAATATGAATTAACAAGGCATAATATTGGGTTTATGGCGATCGATGAACTTGCAAAGCGTTGGAATATTTCTTTGAATGAACAAAAATTTAAAGGAGTATTTGGTGCAGGCTTTGTTAATGGGGAAAAAGTAATCTTACTAAAGCCACTTACATATATGAATTTATCTGGGGAAAGTATCCGTCCGCTCATGGATTATTATAAAATTGATGTTGAGGACTTCATTGTTATGTACGATGATTTAGATATTCCTGTAGGTAAATTACGCCTTCGCATGAAAGGTAGTGCGGGTGGACATAATGGTGTGAAATCAACAATTTCACATTTAGGAACACAAGAATTTCAACGTATCCGCATGGGAATCGATCGTCCGAAAAATGGGATGAAAGTAGTAGATTACGTATTAGGACGTTTTACATCTGAAGAAATAGCTGGCGTTAATCAATCCATTGAAAATGCAGCAGATGCATGTGAGGAATGGTTAAATAAACCTTTTCTCCAAATCATGAATACTTTTAATAGTTAAGCGCACAATCTGGAATATTTTATTTTGTTTTATCCCATACTAGTAGCAATTGGATATTTAGGAGGCTAGTATGGAAGGTTATTATTACTGTAGACATTGCGGAAGTAATGTGGGCTCCATTATCGCAGAAAAAGTATATAGCGACGTTTTGTTTCAACTAACAGAGCAAGAAGTAGCGGATATGATTCATTTTCATGAGAATGGAAATATATATATAAAAACGATTTGTGAATCGTGTCAAGGAACGCTCGCATCTTATCCTGAGTATTACGAATATGAAAAATTTCTGCAATAAAATGTTGTCGCTTTGGCATGTCCAAAGCATTTTTCTGTTTTCTTTTTCCAAAATATTTGCATAAAATATAGTAACTTGCTCTTTATGTTGAGAGGAGTTTTGAAAATGATAGGTTTATTAGAGCAATTTTATAAAAATGAAGAAATACAATCGGTTATTAATGGGCTAGAAAATGGGTTGAAAGAACAACTTGTATCGGGTATGGCAACATCCTCTCGTTCATTATTAATGGCAGCTTTATATAAAAAAACAAAGCAATCACAACTTATTGTGACGCACAATTTATACCAGGCACAAAAAGTACATGAAGATTTAGTGGCGTTACTTGGTGAAAAAGATGTTTGGCTATATCCGGTAAATGAATTGATAGCATCGGAAGTTGGTGTTGCAAGTCCAGAATTGAAGGCGCAGCGTATTGAAGTTTTAAATCGCTTAGCTGCGGGAGAGAATGGGATTATTGTAGCGCCAGTTGCAGGGTTGCGTAGGTTTTTACCAATAAAAGAATTATGGAAGCAAAGGCAAATTGAAATCAATCTAGGGCAAGAGATTGATTTAGATGCACTCTTGCATACTTTACATCATATTGGCTATGAGCGTAAGTCGATGGTAGAAGCTCCAGGGGAGTTCAGTTTACGCGGGGGAATATTAGATATTTATCCATTAACTGAAGAATTACCATTTCGTATTGAATTCTTTGATACGCAGGTTGATTCTATTCGATTATTTGATGTGGATGAACAGCGCTCTCAAGATAAAAAGGAAAGTGTTAAGTTCGGCCCAGCAACAGAGTTTTTATTTTCACAGGAAGAATTGAAATCGGGAATTAAGCATCTTGAAGAAGGTTTGACTAAGACGATGCAAAAGCTTTCCGATGATAAATTAAAGACTACTGTGCTTGAGACGGTTAGTCATGAAATTGAAATGTTGAAAAACGGGCAAAGTATAGAACAAATGTTTAAATATTTATCTATTTTCTATAAAGAACCTGCTAGTCTAATAGATTATTTACCAGAAAACGGTGTTGTAATTTTAGATGAGATTTCCCGTATTCAAGAAACAGCATCGCATCTTGAAACAGAAGAAGCGGAATGGTATATCTCACTTCTTGGAGAAGGAACAATTATTCAGGATTTATCTTTCTCTCACTCATTTGAGGGATTTCTTCATCATAAGAAAAGAAGTTTTGTATATTTGACACTATTCTTACGTCATATAGCACATACACATCCGCAAAACATTGTGAATGTGACATGTAAAACGATGCAAGATTTCCACGGACAAATGCAGTTGTTAAAAACTGAAATTGATAGATGGAATGAAGGGCATTTTACGACCGTTGTGCTCGGAACAGATGATGAACGCGTAAAAAAACTACAACATATTTTAAGTGATTATGATATTGATGCAGACATTGTAGAGTCCACAGATATCTTATTGCCTGGAAGGTTACAAATTGCTGTAGGTGATTTACATGCAGGCTTTGAAATGCCGATGCAAAAGTTTGTTGTCATTACTGAAAAGGAGCTTTTTCATAAGAAAGTTAAAAAATCACAACGTAAGCAAAAGTTATCTAACGCTGAACGTATTAAAAGTTATTCAGAATTAAAAGTTGGAGACCATGTAGTTCATGTAAATCATGGTATAGGTAAATTTTTAGGTATTGAGACATTAGAGATTAATGGTGTCCATAAAGATTATTTAAATATTAAATATCAAGGTAATGATAAGTTATACGTTCCAATTGAACAAATTGATCAAGTGCAAAAATATGTAGGGTCTGAAGGTAAGGATCCAAAAGTCTATAAATTAGGCGGTAATGATTGGAAGAAGGTCAAAACGAAAGTTGAAAAATCTGTACAAGACATTGCAGATGACCTAATTAAATTATATGCCGAGCGCGAAGCCTCAAAAGGTTATGCATATACACCAGATACAGCAGAGCAACAAGAGTTTGAATCTTTATTCCCATATCAAGAGACAGAGGATCAATTACGTTCTATTGAAGAGATTAAGAAAGATATGGAACGCGGACGTCCTATGGATAGGCTTCTTTGTGGTGACGTAGGGTATGGAAAGACCGAAGTAGCTATTCGTGCGGCATTTAAAGCAATTATGGATGAAAAACAAGTTGCGATTTTAGTGCCGACAACAATCCTTGCACAACAACACTATGAAACAATTCGAGAGCGTTTTCAAGATTACCCAATTAATATAGGATTACTAAGTAGATTCCGCACGCGAAAACAACAAAATGAAACGATTAAAGGTTTAAAAGATGGAACGGTGGATATTGTAATCGGAACGCATCGTATTTTATCTAAAGATGTTACTTATAAAGATTTAGGACTTCTTATTATTGATGAGGAACAAAGATTCGGCGTTACGCATAAAGAAAAAATTAAACAGTTGAAAGCAAATGTTGACGTGTTAACATTAACGGCAACTCCGATTCCACGTACACTTCATATGTCTATGCTTGGTGTGCGCGATTTATCTGTTATTGAGACACCACCAGAGAATCGTTTCCCAGTACAAACATATGTAGTAGAGTATAATCCAGCATTAATGCGAGAAGCGATAGAGCGAGAACTTGCAAGAGGTGGTCAAATTTACTTCCTATATAACCGTGTGGAGGATATTGAAAGAAAAGCAGATGAAATTTCAATGTTAGTTCCAGATGCTCGTGTAACATACGCACATGGGAAAATGAATGAAGGTGAATTAGAGTCTGTTATGCTATCGTTTTTAGAAGGGCAGCATGATGTTCTTGTAAGTACAACAATTATTGAGACGGGTGTAGATATTCCGAATGTAAATACATTAATTGTATTTGATGCAGATCGTATGGGATTATCGCAGTTGTATCAGCTTCGAGGGCGCGTTGGACGTTCTAATCGCGTCGCGTATGCATACTTTGCATACAAACGTGATAAAGTGTTATCGGAAGTCGCAGAGAAGCGTCTGCAAGCAATTAAAGAGTTTACAGAGCTTGGATCTGGTTTCAAAATTGCGATGAGAGACTTATCAATTCGTGGTGCGGGTAATTTGTTAGGGGCAGAACAACATGGATTTATTGATTCTGTCGGATTTGATCTATATTCTCAAATGTTAAAAGATGCAATTGAGCAACGTAGAGGGACAGATGGAGTTGAAAATACCGTTAATGTTGAAATTGATTTAGAAGTAGATGCATATTTACCGGATGCGTATATTTCAGATAGTAAACAAAAAATTATGATGTATAAACAATTTAGAGGTATTTCTGCAATTGAAGATATTGAAGAGTTGCAGGAAGAGATGATCGACAGATTTGGTGATTACCCACAAGAAGTTGGTTATTTATTACAAATTGCAAACATTAAAGTGTTGGCGATGAAAGAACAAATTGAGTTAATTAAGCAAAATAAATTTGAAGTAACATTCCTGTTTTCTGAACAAGCGAGCCAAAATATAGATGGTGGAAAATTATTCATGCTAGGGAATAGTTTTGGGCGTATGATCGGTCTTGGCATGGAAGGGTCACAATTGAAAATTGTAATGAAAACGAATGGATTAGAGACATCGAAATGGTTAACAATTGCTGAAAATTTGTTAAAAGGCTTACCAGATGTAAAAAAAGAAGTAATAAATGCCTAATATAAGATAAAAAATACAATTCGACGTGCATAGAAGAACTAATGTGTAAAATACTATGCTTAACAGTTGGTGATTTTTACATGAACAGGTAAATTCACCACTTTGATCATCAGTAGAAAGTGAGGCAGCATTAGAATGAAAGCAACTGGAATCGTACGTCGAATTGATGATTTAGGCAGGGTAGTAATCCCGAAGGAAATTCGTAGAACTTTACGTATTCGAGAAGGAGACCCACTAGAAATATTTGTTGATCGCGATGGAGAAGTAATTTTGAAAAAATATTCTCCAATTAGTGAACTAGGTGATTTTGCAAAAGAATATACAGAAGCTTTATACGATAGTTTAGGACATAATGTGCTTGTATGCGATCGTGATTCTATTATCACGGTGGCGGGCGTATCTAAAAAAGAATACTTAAATAAAAGTGTTGGCGATTTAATTGAGAAGACAATGGAAGGGCGTAAGTCTGTAATTATGACAGACGAAAGTGATATTGCCATTATCGATGGAGTAACAGAAAAAGTGAGCTCCTATACAATTGGCCCGATTGTTGCGAATGGGGATCCAATTGGAGCTGTTATTATCTTTTCTAAAGATGCTATCATAAGTGAAGTAGAGCATAAGTCAGTAAATACAGCTGCAAGTTTTTTAGCGAAACAAATGGAGCAGTAGTGAAATGTAATTTCTATAAGTAGCAATCTTTCCTAATTATGATATTTCTATTTGAGAAAGTAACTATTTGGAGATATAAGTATATTGAATGAAGGTAGCGCTTTGCTACCTTTTTTCATTGAATATTTTTGCTGTTGAAAGAAGTCAGTGAATGTAAGGAATATGAAGGAGAGCCAGTTTTCCTTTATGATATAATACGAGGGGTGAGAATAGAAAAAGGAGTTTTCTTGTATGGAAGCGAAGAAGTACCAAGCCTTCTGGCGTGGGGCTATTATATTAACAATCGCAAGTTTTGTTACGAAAGTATTAAGCGCCTTTTACCGTATTCCATATCAAAATATAGCGGGTGATGTTGGTTTTTATATTTACCAACAAATTTATCCGTTTTATGGATTTTGTTTAATTCTAGCCACTTATGGGTTTCCCATCATTATTTCAAAAATGGTCGCAGAAAGATTAGAACGAGGAAAACAAAAAGAAGCAGAAGAAATTATTTGTGTATCTTTTTGGTTTTTATTAGGAATTGGCTTTATAGGATTTTTCACATTATTCTTTGGGGCCGAAACAATTGCAGCGGCTATGGGTGATATACATTTAGATAAATTATTACGTGTTATTTCGTTTTCATTCCTATTAATTCCATTTTTATCTGTAGCGAGAGGATATTTTCAAGGATTCAATAATATGATGCCGACGGCTGTTTCGCAAGTAATTGAACAAACGATTCGTGTTTCTATTATTGTATTTTTATCACTATTCCTTATTGCTCATGGGTTTGATTTATATACAGTTGGTGCTGGTGCTATGCTAGGTTCAATTGCAGGCGGGCTTATTGGGGGTATCGTACTTTTACTTTATATGCGTCATGATTTCCATGCTATTTTCTTTAAAAGTTGGAAGAGAATTGAAGGTAAAAAAAGGATTATTCGAATTCTTTTTTGGCAGGGATTAGCGATTTGTGTTAGTAATTTAGTCCTTATTTTTATACAAATGGCGGACTCTATTTCCTTTTATACCTTGCTTATTCGCGCGGGAGAGCAAGTTGAAAATGCAAAGGTACTAAAAGGTGTTTATGATAGAAGTATCCCGCTTATGCAATTAGGTACTGTTGTGACAACTTCTTTCTCATTGTCACTTATCCCTATTATTACAGCGGCGAAAGAAAGAGGAGATCTTTCATTTATTCAAGAAAAGGTAAAGTTAGCAATGAAAATAACATTTGTTATTGGATTTGCAGCTGCTATTGGATTAACTTGTATTATTCAACCTACAAATATTATGTTGTTTGAAAATAGTGATGGATCAGATGTGTTATCGATTTTATCTTTATCTATTTTATTTAGTTCATTGTCAATTACAACTGCTTCTATTTTGCAAGGGGTGGGACAAACATTAAAACCAGCAATATTCGTTGTATTTGGAGGGTGTTTGAAGCTAGCTTTAAATTATATATTAATGCCATATTTTGGTGTAAAGGGAGCTGCGATTGCAACTTTAGTTGCGCTTATTGTAATTGCCTTGCTAAATAGTGTGTTACTTATGCGAGCTGTATCGGAGCCGCTTATTGATAGGCGGAATATGTTAGGTGTAGCTATTAGTGGTATCGGTATGGGGTTTGTATTAATAATCTTTATGCGTATGTTGCGAATGTCTGGATTAGTAATTGATACAGGACATAGAGGGATTGCGACGCTTGAAGCGCTGTTAGGTGTAGCTATCGGCGGATTAGCATATATGTTTTTAATTTTAAAATTACGTGTATTTACAAAAGAAGAATTAGGAAACGTTATGAAGCAAGAGAAAAAAGAAGGTTCATTGAAGAAGAGTGGATAGAGGTGACTGGTTGTGAGTGGAATCATTACTATTTTAGGATTAGGTGCTGGTGAGTTAGATCAGTTAACGATGGGTGTATATCGAAAGATAAAAGAAGCTGACCATATGTTTGTTAGAACGAAGGAACACCCAGTTATAGAAGAATTGGAGCAAGAAGGTATAAAATATACAGCTTTTGACGATGTATACGAAGCGCATGATACATTTGAAATCGTATATGAAACAATCGCGAATAGGTTGTTAGAACAAGCAAAAGGTACAGAAATCATTTATGCAGTTCCTGGTCATCCGCTTGTAGCAGAGAGAACAGTTCAGCTACTTTTGGAAAAAGGAGAAGTAGAAAATATTGAAGTGCGACTTGAAGGGGGACAAAGTTTCCTTGATCCGATGTTTGCGAGTCTAAAGATTGATCCGATTGAAGGATTCCAATTAATTGATGCTACATCATTTGAAAGAGGACAATTAGAATTACGTCAACATTTAATCTTTTGCCAAGTGTATGATGCGTTCGTTGCTTCAGATGTGAAACTGATGTTAATGGAGATGTTGCCAGATGATTATGAAGTGTATATCGTAACAGCTGCAGGAACTTCATTTGAGCAAGTAAAAAAGGTACCGTTATACATGTTAGATCATGAAACGGAGTTAAATAATTTAACGAGTGTATATGTACCTCCAGTTAAGGAACGTGCGTCTTTGTATCAGCAGTTTGATGTGCTTAGAGCAATTATTGCGGATCTTCGTGGACCGAATGGTTGCCCATGGGATAAAAAGCAAACTCATCAATCTTTAAAGAAATACTTAATTGAAGAAGCGTATGAAGTGCTAGAAGCAATTGATGAAGAGGATGATGATCATTTAGTAGAAGAACTTGGTGATATATTATTACAAGTTATGCTTCATGCTCAAATTGGGGAGGATGAAGGTTGGTTCTCTATAGATGATATTATTCGTACTTTAGCTGAGAAAATGGTTCGTCGTCATCCGCATGTGTTTGGGAATACGGATGTAAATAATGCTGATGAAGTGATTGCAAATTGGGAAGAAATTAAAAAACAAGAAAAAGGATTTGTTAAAGAATCTGTTTTAGCGGGTATTCCAAAAAGCTTGCCACAGCTAATGCGTGCTTATGAAATTCAGAAGAAAGCCGGAAAGGTTGGATTTGATTGGGTTGATGTGCAGCCGATGATAGAGAAGGCCTTAGAAGAATGGCAAGAATTCCAACAAGAAGTTGTAAACATGGATGAGGAAAAGATGCTAGGTGAATTTGGTGATTTACTATTTGCATTTGTTAATATAGCTCGTCATTATAAATTAGATCCAGAAGAAGCGTTGCGTTCAACTAATGAGAAATTTATGGGGCGTTTTTTATACATGGAAGCAAAAGTAGCTGAAATGAATAAGGAAATGCAAGATTTATCATTAGAACAGTTAGATGCTTTATGGGAAGAGGCAAAACAAACAGAGCGTTAATAGGGGGATTTGATATGCGTCTAGATAAATTTTTGAAAGTATCACGCTTAATTAAAAGAAGAACATTAGCAAAAGAAGTATCTGACCAAGGAAGAATTTCGATTAATGGTCAAGTGGCAAAAGCGAGTTCAGATGTGAAGGTAGAGGATGAATTAACAATTCGTTTCGGTCAAAAAATAGTAACTGTGAAAGTAAATGAATTGAAAGAAACAACTAAAAAAGAAGATGCAGCAAACATGTATAGCTTAGTTCGTGAGGAAAAAGTGAAAGCGGAAGAAGGCTTGTTCTAAAATAGGTTATCCCTTCATACATTACTATTAGCTAGTATAAAGCTATGGGGGGATTTTCGTGAATAATGGTTACTCACCTATGTCTTCTAATCAACAAAATGTTTCTGTAGAGCATGATATTATCATGCGTGGCAGGCGTGTAATCGATATTACTGGTGTAAAGCAAGTAGAGAGTTTTGATAGCGAAGAGTTTTTACTTGAGACTGTAATGGGTTTTTTAACAATTCGTGGTCAAAATTTGCAAATGAAGAATTTAGATGTAGAAAAGGGTGTTGTATCAATTAAAGGGAAAGTTCATGAGATGCTGTATATTGATGAGAACCAAGGGGAGAAAACTAAAGGCTTCTTTAGTAAGTTGTTTAAATGAGCCTAACAATTCAGTTGTATACAATGCTTTCAATGATTGGAATGGGTGCTTGGATTGGTGCCTCTTTAGATACATATCAACGGTTTTTAAAGCGCCAAGAGCGGAAACGTTGGCTTGTATTTATACATGATATACTATTTTGGATTGTCCAAGCATTATTCGTTTTTTATGTATTACTGCGTGTGAATGAAGCCGAACTACGTATATATGTATTTTTGGCGTTGCTATGTGGTTTTGCAGCATATCAAAGCTTATTGAAAGCACTATACATGAAGATGTTAAATTTTCTCATCTATATTTTTGTACAAACAACACAATTTTTTGTTCGAATTATACAGCTACTCATGATAAAACCTGTTATTATTATAGCGCAGCTATTTATTGCATTTATATTATTCTTATTTCGTATACTGCTTTCAATTGGACATGTGTTATGGAAAATGGTGATTTGGATATTACTTTTCATATGGAAAGTTTTTTTCTCGCCTGTTCGATTTATTGCTTCGCTCATATGGAAACTTCTCCCTAATCGTGTTAAACTTTTTATAATGAAGCATGTAGGGTTCCTGCAATATGTAGCAAAATTGAAGGGACATATCTTCCAATTATGGGAGCGTATAAAAAAGAAGTTAGGGGGACCTCGGAAATGAGGGAACTGAGACAAAGAACAATCGAAAAACAGAGTCCAAATCCTGTTAAAGAACATATAATACAAACGGATGAGAACAGGAAGCGACTTTATCGCCGTTTAGCGGTTTTTCTTGTCTTTGCTTTTACAATTATTGCTAGTATTAGTGTGACGTTTTATCAACAAAATAGTTCCATTAAAGCAAAAGAAGCAAAAGTTAAGGACATGAAAAAAGAACTGGATTCATTAACGAAAAAAGAAAAGAATCTAAAAGATGAAGTTCAAAAGTTGAATGATGAAGAGTACGTTTTAAAGATTGCTAGAAGGGATTATTTCTTCTCCGGAAAAGGGGAGATAATTTTTCCTGTTTCTAAGTAGAGTATGTCTTATTGACACTGTATTTTAGGATTATATATAATAAAGTAAAATTTGACTTTTTAACCACTAAGGAGGAGCATTTTTTTTATGTCAATCGAGGTAGGCAGCAAGTTACAGGGTAAAGTAACAGGTATTACAAATTTTGGCGCTTTTGTGGAGCTGCCAGAAGGCTTAACAGGTCTTGTTCATATTAGTGAAGTTGCTGATAATTATGTGAAAGATATTAACGATCACTTAAAAGTAGGCGACCAAGTAGAAGTAAAAGTTATCAATGTTGAAAAAGATGGCAAAATTGGCCTATCTATTAAAAAAGCGAAAGAACGTGAAAAAACAGAAGGAGATCGTCCACGTGGTGAATACCAACGTGGTGGTGATCAACAACGTTCTGGACGTCCACAACGTAATAATCGTTCTTCCAACAGAGATAACCGCGGTGGCGGTAACGAAAGAGCTCCAAAAGAAACATTTGAGCAAAAGATGGCACGCTTTTTAAAAGATAGTGAAGATCGTTTAACTTCTTTAAAGCGTAACACAGAGTCTAAACGTGGTGGCCGTGGCGCACGTCGCGGATAATAAGTCCGTTTAATTCTTAACATATAGAGAGGTACCCAGAGTAATTACTTGGGTACTTTTTTATGTGAGAGAATATATTTTTAAAAAAGTTTTTGAGATGTGTTGACTTTAAAACGTATCTGATGTAAGATACTAATTGTCCGTTAAATACGACGACATGGCGGTGTAGCTCAGCTGGCTAGAGCGTACGGTTCATACCCGTGAGGTCGGGGGTTCGATCCCCTCCGCCGCTATATTTAATTTAACGGCCCGTTGGTCAAGTGGTTAAGACACCGCCCTTTCACGGCGGTAACACGGGTTCGAATCCCGTACGGGTCATCTGAAAAGATCATGCAAATTTGCATGATCTTTTTTTGTTAAATATAAATTAAGACGTACAATACTTCTACAAAATCACCCTATATTTTCTGAACATTCATTTAATTTATTTTAAATAAATTAAATACTATGTATATATGTAGATTTATTTCGAATAAAAAGTCGAACGATTATAAAAGTCAAAACTGTTGTTTTGACAAAAAAACCAATGATCATCTTTTATAATAACAGTAATTAAACTATGCAGGTGGTGTTAAAAATATGCCTAAAGCAGGAAGGAATACTATGAATACAAGTGCATTGGCGATGAATGAAAGTCAGCTTGGAACAATAAAGTGGACGAGTAAGTTGCGAATGAAGTTTGAACAAGTTTTCTTTAGATGGGGATTCATTATTGCTGTTATTGGTTTTCTTTTGGGACGAGCATATATATTAACAAACATTTTACCGTTTGCATTGCCGTTTTTCGCTGCTGTTTATGTTATGAAGCGAGATAAAATGCCGCTCGCGTTCTTAGCCCTAATGGGGGGAGCACTTTCAGTTTCAATAGATAATTTATTTTTTACTTTTGCATCTATCTTTACCTTCTTTATTTATAATATCTTCTTTAGTCGGTTTACACGTAAAACTGTTGGACTTGTACCATTCCAAGTATTTATCTCCGCATTAACCGCACATTTAGTTGTTGTATATTTTGCACAGCAAACCGTCACCATGTATGATCTGCTCGTCAGTACGATCGAAGCGGGGCTTAGCTTCGTATTAACGATGATATTTTTACAAAGTGTTCCGCTTTTAGTGGAAAGGAAAGGGAAGCAACAAGCGTTAGAAACAGAAGAAATTGTTTGTTTAATTATATTACTAGCATCTGTTTTAACGGGCACAACGGATTGGTTTGTTTATGATGCTTCTATTCAACATATTTTCACTAGATATTTAGTATTAGTATTTGCCTTTATTGCAGGGGCAGCTACAGGGTCCACAGTAGGAGTTGTCACTGGGTTAATATTAAGTTTAGCGAATGTGGCTAGCTTGTCTCAACTTAGTCTCCTTGCCTTTTCAGGGTTGCTTGGGGGATTGTTAAAAGAAGGGAAGCGTATAGGAGTTAGTTTAGGTTTATTAATTGGTACAAGCTTAATTACATTATATGTAGACAAGCAAACAAGTATTGTAACAACTTTAATTGAATCTGGTGTAGCAATTGTTTTCTTCTTATTAACACCGAAGCTTGTTATGGATCGTATTGCTAAATTTATGCCGGGTACACAGGAACATTCACAAGATCAACAACAATATTTAAGAAGAGTGCGCGATGTTACAGCGAACAAAATCAATCAATTTGCTAATGTATTTGCTGCTTTGTCTAATAGCTTTTCTGTATATGGGTATGTGGAGGAGGAAGATAAAGAAACAGAAGCTGATTTATTTTTAAGTACAATTACTGCAAAAACATGTCAAACATGCTTTAAGAAGGATCAATGTTGGGTAGTTAATTTTGATAAAACATACGATTATATGAAACAAATAATGAGTGAGACAGAAGAAGGAACGCTACAGCATAATCGGAAGTTAGTTCGTGAATGGGACAAGTATTGTGTGAGAGGGAAGAAAGTAACGGATTTAGTAGCGGGTGAATTAGATCATTTCTATGAGGGGCAAAAATTAAGAAAACAAATGAAGGAAAATCGTAGAATTGTAGCGGAGCAATTACTAGGTGTATCAAAAGTGATGGAAGATTTCGCTAAGGAGATACAACGAGAAAGAGAGAACCATCAAGCACAGGAGGAGCAAATTTTACAAGCGTTTCGTGATTTCGGTGTCGAAGTGGAGCATGTTGATATTTATTGTTTAGATAGAGGAAGTATTGATATTGAAATGTTGATTCCAGCTGCATCTAATGAACATGGGGAATGTGAGAAGTTGGTTGCTCCAATGCTTTCAGATATTTTAAAAGAGAATGTCGTCGTTAAGCATGAAGAGAAATCCTCATATCCAAATGGGCACAGTTTAATATCATTTGGTTCAGCGAAGACGTATTCTCTTGATACAGGGTTGGCCACAGCTGCAAAAGGTGGTGGGTTTGTTTCAGGTGATTCCTACGCGATGATGGATTTAAGCGTTGGTAAATATGCACTTGCGATTAGTGATGGTATGGGAAATGGACAAAGGGCTCATATGGAGAGTAGGGAAACGGTAAAATTATTACAAAAGATACTTCAATCAGGTATTGATGAAGAAATAGCGATTAAGTCCATCAATTCAATTCTTTCTTTAAGGACGACAGAGGAGATGTATACAACGCTTGACTTGGCTATGGTAGATTTACGGGATGCGAGTGCGAAGTTTTTAAAGATTGGATCGACGCCGAGTTTTGTTAAACGCGGAAATAATATTTTGAAAATTGAGGCAAGTAATTTACCGATGGGAATCATTGAAGATGTTGAAGTTGATGTGGTTGGTGAGCAATTAAAAACGGGTGATCTTCTTATTATGATGAGTGACGGTATTTTTGAGGGAGCGCAACATGTGGAGAATCACGAATTATGGATAAAACGTAAAATTAAAGAACTACAAACAGAGGATCCACAGGAAATTGCTGATATTATTATGGAAGAAGTAATTCGCTCTAGTGATGGTTATATAAATGATGATATGACCATTGTGGTGGCGAAAGTAAAGAAAAATATGCCGAAGTGGGCTACGATTCCAATAGTAGGAATGCAGGCGCAATAAAATAATCAAAAAAACCTAGGTAGATACCTAGGTTTTTTTAATTAAAAAGGTAATGTGATTACTTTGTTAAATATACAGGAAGGATGTAAGATAAAAATATGGATTTTGTACATCTTTTTTTTGCACAATGTTTGTAAAAGTTGTACCATTATATACAAGGTAACTAATGTTGTTGTTCTTGTTTAATGAAAGGTGATTGCGAAGTTGAAAGATGCATTTGTTGAAAAAGTAGATGACTTTGTAAAGCAGCATGATGTATTAAAGAAACATTCAACAATTGTTGTAGGGGTTTCTGGTGGTCCTGACTCTTTGGCTCTTTTATATTATTTGTTAGAAAAAAGGGCAGAAAAACAGCTCGAAATTGTAGTAGCACATGTGGATCATATGTTTAGAGGTAATGAATCTCATGAGGATCTACAGTTTGTGGAGGGTCTTTGCAAAGAGCTAGGAGTTATTTGTGAAACGCTAAGGATTAATGTGTCGCAATATCAACAGCAATATGGAATGAATACACAAGTTGCTGCTAGAGAATGCAGATATGCATTTTTGGAAAGAATAATGAAGAAATATGATGCGAGGTATGTAGCTCTTGGTCACCATGGAGATGATCAAGTAGAGACGATTTTAATGCGCCTTGTACGAGGG
Organism: Bacillus hominis; assembly: GCF_018332515.1. GTDB lineage: Bacteria > Bacillota > Bacilli > Bacillales > Bacillaceae_G > Bacillus_A > Bacillus_A hominis. The sequence continues at coordinate 16,962 of NZ_BOQD01000062.1, forward strand.
AGTACTCCGAAAGGATACGCAGGAATTGCAGTGAAGCGTTCTTTTCATAATGGATATTTAATTAGGCCGTTACTTGGAGTAACTAAGGAAGAGATTGTTGATTACTGCAATAAATTAAAAGTTATTCCGCGTATAGATCCGAGTAATAAAAAGGAAGTATATACAAGGAATCGATTACGTAAATATGTCCTTCCTTATTTGAAAGAAGAAAATCCACAAATGCATGAGAAATTTCAAAAATTTAGCGTGCAGATGCAAGAGGATGAGGCCTATTTGCAGGAATTAGCTTTTGAGAAAATGAATAAAGTAATTACAAAAAAAAGCGATAAACAAATTAGCTTATCAATTCCTGCCTTTGAATCCATGTCTATGTCTTTACAAAGAAGAGGGATTCAACTAATATTAAACTATCTTTATGAATATAAGATTCCATCTTCGCTTTCTTCTATACATATTGACAAGGTGATTGAATTTTTTAAGCGGGCACAACCTTCGGGTTCACTAGATTTTCCAGGTGGTTTGAAAATTGTTCGCACATACGAAGAATGTAGTTTTGGATTTAAACAAGAAATTGTTTCTCCTTTTTCGCAAGATTTATCAGTACCTGGGACAATTATATTGCCGAATGGGGATAAACTTGTAACAGAGGTGAGCGAAGATATACCGAGTAACATGAATGAAACAGTATTTGTTGCTAAGTATAATGATATATCGTATCCACTTCGTATTCGGTCTAGGGAAAATGGAGATCGCATGTCAATGCAAGGTATGGATGGTACAAAAAAGATAAAGGCTATTTTTATCGAAGCGAAAGTACCGAAAGAAAAAAGAGAAGAATGGCCGATCGTTTGTGACGCAAGTGGGAATATTATTTGGGTACCCTTGTTGAAACGATCTGCATTTGCTACTTCGAAAGAGATAGCAAAGAAGGGTAAATACATGATTATTCACTACAAAAGCAAGGAGTCTTCCGGGAGGATAATGAAATGATGAATCAAGATATCGAAAAAGTATTAATTTCTGAAGAACAAATACAGGAAAAGGTGCACGAACTAGGTGCAGTTATTGCAGAGGATTACAAAAATACAGTACCTCTTGCGATTGGTGTACTAAAGGGCGCAATGCCATTTATGGCAGATTTATTAAAGAGAACAGATACATATCTTGAAATGGATTTTATGGCTGTATCTAGCTACGGTCACTCTACAGTTTCGACAGGCGAAGTAAAAATCTTAAAAGATCTTGATACTTCTGTAGAAGGTCGCGATATTTTAATCGTTGAAGATATTATTGATAGCGGTCTTACACTAAGCTATTTAGTAGACCTGTTTAAATATCGTAAAGCGAAATCTGTAAAAATTGTTACGTTATTAGATAAGCCAACAGGCCGTAAGGTTGATCTGAAAGCAGATTATGTTGGATTTACTGTTCCTCATGAATTTGTTGTAGGATATGGATTAGATTATAAAGAGCAGTACCGTAATCTTCCTTATGTAGGAGTATTAAAACCAAGTGTTTACTCAAATTAATTAAATACAGGCGTTACAATTGTATAGGAAAGTTTTTCTATGTTACGATTTACTATAGTGTTTATGCCGTGAGAGGAGGTTAGGAATGAATCGTATCTTCCGTAATACCATCTTTTATTTACTGATATTCTTAGTAGTAATTGGAATCGTAAGCTATTTTAATGGTTCGACGCAAAAAACGACATCAGTTAGCTACGATAAATTCATTACTCAACTTGAAAAAGGTGAAGTGCGTAATGTGCAGCTTCAACCGAAAAATGGTGTGTTTGAGGTAAAGGGACAATTCAAGACTTCTAGCCAAGGAGAACAATTTGTTACTTATGCACCAAATACTGAGGAATTACAAAAGAAAATTAATGATAAAGCGCAAGGGGCTGAAGTTAAGTATCAACCAGCAGAAGAAACAAGTGCTTGGGTAACGTTCTTCACTTCTATCATTCCGTTTGTCATTATCTTCATTTTATTCTTCTTCTTATTAAATCAAGCTCAGGGCGGCGGTAGCCGTGTTATGAACTTCGGGAAAAGTAAGGCGAAGCTATACAATGATGAAAAGAAAAAAATTCGTTTCAGAGATGTTGCTGGAGCGGATGAAGAGAAACAAGAACTTGTTGAGGTAGTTGAATTCTTGAAAGACCCTCGTAAGTTCGCTGAAGTTGGTGCCCGTATTCCGAAGGGTGTTCTATTAGTGGGACCTCCAGGTACAGGTAAAACTTTACTAGCACGTGCTGTTGCAGGTGAAGCAGGCGTTCCGTTCTTCTCTATTAGTGGTTCTGACTTCGTAGAGATGTTCGTCGGTGTCGGTGCATCACGTGTACGTGATTTATTTGAAAATGCAAAGAAAAATGCTCCTTGTATCATTTTCATTGATGAAATTGATGCAGTAGGACGTCAACGTGGCGCGGGTCTTGGCGGTGGTCATGATGAGCGTGAACAAACGTTGAACCAATTGCTTGTTGAAATGGATGGATTCGGTGCAAACGAAGGTATTATTATCATCGCTGCGACAAACCGTCCTGATATTCTTGATCCGGCGTTATTACGTCCAGGTCGTTTTGACCGTCAAATTACAGTAGATCGTCCAGATGTAAATGGTCGTGAAGCTGTACTTAAAGTACACGCTCGTAATAAACCGCTTGATGAGAATGTCAACTTAAGAGCAATTGCAACTCGTACACCAGGATTCTCTGGTGCCGATCTTGAAAACTTATTAAACGAAGCTGCTTTAGTAGCTGCGCGTCAAGATAAGAAGAAAATTGATATGAGTGACATCGATGAAGCAACGGATCGTGTTATTGCAGGTCCAGCTAAGAAAAGTCGTGTTATCTCTGAAAAAGAACGTAATATCGTTGCATTCCATGAGGCTGGCCATACTGTAATTGGTGTTGTCCTTGATGAAGCAGATATCGTTCATAAAGTAACAATTGTCCCTCGTGGTCAAGCTGGTGGATATGCGGTAATGCTTCCGAAGGAAGATCGTTACTTCATGACAAAACCAGAGTTACTTGATAAAATCACTGGTTTACTTGGTGGCCGGGTAGCTGAGGAGATTGTATTTGGTGAAGTAAGTACAGGTGCTCACAACGACTTCCAACGTGCGACTGGTATTGCAAGACGTATGGTTACAGAATTCGGGATGAGTGATAAGCTTGGACCGATGCAATTTGGTAGCTCACAAGGTGGTCAAGTGTTCTTAGGAAGAGACTTCCATTCAGAACAAAACTACAGTGATGCAATCGCGCATGAAATTGATGTGGAAATGCAAACAATTATTAAAGATTGTTATGCTCGTGCGAAAGACATTCTTACTGAAAAACGAGATAAGCTTGATATTATCGCGAAAACGTTACTTGAAGTAGAAACATTAGATGCAGAGCAAATTAATCATTTATATGATTATGGCAGATTACCTGAGCGTCCAACATCTTCAGATGATGTGAAAGTAAACATCAATATGAAGAAAGACGATGAAGATACAGAAGATAAGTAAGAGATGAAGGAGTGACAATAGTCACTCCTTTTTTTGTGGAATGAATTTAAGTGGCAAAAAAGTTTAAATAAAACTAGTATTAAAAATTGAAATAGAGAGTAATCTTTTTGTACAATGATGAGGATAGAAAAGCTGATTATATAAGTATGTGTGATATGATGTTTTTATAAGTTTTGTACATACTGCACAAATATAGATTAAATAAGATAAGTGGTGAGAATATGATTTTTGTATTGGATGTAGGGAACACAAATGCGGTATTAGGTGTGTTTGAAGAGGGGAAACTTCGTCAGCATTGGCGCATGGAAACAGATCGTCATAAAACAGAAGATGAGTATGGGATGCTTGTAAAGCAGTTACTTGATCATGAAGGTCTTTCTTTTGAAGATGTGAAAGGTATTATTGTGTCTTCAGTCGTACCGCCAATTATGTTTGCTTTAGAGCGTATGTGTGAAAAGTATTTTAAAATTAAACCACTTGTAGTGGGGCCTGGGATAAAAACTGGCTTGAATATTAAATATGAAAATCCACGTGAAGTAGGCGCGGACCGAATTGTAAATGCAGTAGCAGGAATCCACTTATATGGAAGTCCGCTTATTATTGTTGATTTTGGTACGGCTACTACATATTGTTATATTAACGAAGAGAAGCATTATATGGGTGGCGTTATTACGCCGGGAATTATGATTTCGGCAGAGGCGTTATATAGTAGAGCAGCAAAGCTTCCTCGTATTGAAATTACAAAACCAAGTAGTGTTATTGGGAAGAATACAGTAAGTGCGATGCAATCAGGTATTCTTTATGGATACGTTGGACAAGTGGAAGGTATTGTTAAGCGTATGAAAGAAGAAGCTAAGCAAGAACCGAAAGTTATTGCAACAGGTGGATTAGCGAAATTAATTTCAGAAGAATCAAATGTAATTGATATTGTAGATCCGTTTTTAACGTTAAAAGGTTTGTATATGTTATATGAACGTAATGCAAATTTACAGTATGAGAAAGGTGAATAAATAAGTATGAAAGATTATTTAGTAAAAGCGTTAGCATTTGATGGAGAAGTGCGTGCGTATAGTGTGCGTACAACAAACACAGTAAGTGAGGCGCAAAGACGTCATGATACATGGAGAACAGCTTCGGCAGCACTTGGTCGTTCTTTAACTGCGGGTACAATGATGGGCGCGATGTTAAAAGGCGAGCAGAAGCTAACGATTAAAGTAGAGGGTAACGGTCCGATTGGTCCTATCTTAGTAGATGCTCATGCAAATGGAGATGTACGTGGTTATGTAACGAATCCGCATGTTGATTTTGAAGGGACAGAACAAGGGAAATTACGTGTATATCAAGCGGTAGGTACAGAAGGATTTGTAACAGTGATTAAAGATATTGGTATGCGTGAACCATTTATCGGTCAATCTCCAATTGTTTCAGGAGAATTAGGAGAAGACTTTACTTATTATTTCGCAGTTTCTGAGCAGACGCCTTCTTCTGTTGGTGTCGGTGTTCTCGTAAATGGAGATGATAGCATATTAGCAGCGGGTGGATTCATTCTTCAAATTATGCCAGGTGCACAGGAAGAAACAATTTCATTTATTGAAGAGCGTCTACAAAAAATCCCTCCTGTTTCAACGTTGATCGAACAAGGGCTTTCTCCAGAGGAGTTACTATATGAAGTGCTAGGAGAAGATAAAGTAAAAGTGCTAGAAACGATGGATGTACAATTTAATTGTACGTGTTCACGCGAGCGTATCGAAAATGTATTAATTAGCTTAGGTAAAACAGAGTTAGAACAAATTCGTGAAGAAGAAGAAGAGACGGAAGTGCACTGTCATTTCTGTAATGAACGATATAAATTCTCTAAAGAAGATATTACAAGCATAATTGAGAGCCTGTAATAAGGAAGTTTAAGTGGAGAATTGTTCGCTCGGATAGATTGACAAACAGGGAATTTTCTGACAAAATCTAAATATAGATAAAACCAATAAAAATACTCGGTGTTAGGAGTGACAGGAATGCGAGTGGCACAATCAGTTTCAGAATTAATCGGGAAAACGCCGATCGTTAAGTTGAACCGCATCGTAGAATCAGACAGCGCAGATGTATACTTAAAATTAGAATTTATGAATCCGGGGAGCAGTGTTAAAGATCGTATCGCGTTAGCTATGATCGAAGATGCTGAAAATAAAGGATTATTAAAAGAGGGAGATACAATCATTGAGCCAACAAGTGGTAACACAGGTATTGGCTTAGCGATGGTAGCAGCCGCTAAAGGATATAAGGCAATTTTAGTAATGCCAGAAACAATGAGTATTGAGCGTCGTAATTTATTACGCGCTTATGGTGCTGAATTAGTATTGACTCCAGGACCTGAAGGAATGGGTGGAGCAATTCGTAAGGCAACTGAATTAGCAAAAGAACATGGATACTTTATACCGCAACAGTTCCAAAATCAATCGAATCCAGAAATTCATCGTTTAACAACAGGTCCAGAAATTGTTGAACAAATGGGTGATCAATTAGATGCGTTTATCGCAGGTATTGGTACAGGTGGAACAATTACCGGTGCTGGTGAAGTGCTGAAGGAAGCGTATAAAGACATTAAAATTTATGCAGTAGAACCTGCGGATTCACCAGTATTATCTGGTGGGAAGCCGGGTCCACATAAAATCCAAGGAATTGGGGCGGGATTTATCCCAGAGACGTTGGATGTAAAGGTATATGATGAAATTATTCAAGTGAAAACAGAGCAAGCGTTTGAATATGCAAGAAGAGTTGCTCGAGAAGAAGGTATTTTAGTAGGTATTTCTTCAGGAGCAGTCATCTATGCAGCAAAAGAAGTTGCGAAGAAATTAGGTAAAGGGAAAAAGGTACTTGTTATTATTCCGAGTAACGGTGAACGTTATTTAAGTACACCACTTTATCAATTTGAATCATAATTGAATGCGATTTGAAAAGCATCCTTAAAAAAGGATGCTTTTTCTTTTTTGATTGGAAAAAGGAAAAGAGTGAATGACTAGAAAACTTCATGTAAAATAAGAAGTAGTATAATTAATTTATTTTTACTAGCCCTCAAGTATAATCATTCTCTATATAAATAACCTTATAAATAACCTTATGTAGTTTGAGTTGATTACCTTAAGAGGGTGGGATAACAGAAGACGGGGTGTTGATATGCAACGAAGAAAATCTTTAGCGCTTTCTATTCCATATCAGTTAGATTTCTTTAAGCAATATAAATTTCTTTCTCAGGATAAGCCGCAACATATTTTGTTAGAAAGTGGACGTGGTGGTCGTTATAACATTGTTGGGCTGGATCCAGTAGCGGTAATTCAGGGTAAGAATGAGACGTTACATATAAGTGAAAGTGGTAAGGAAACAATAAAGCGAGGGAATCCATTAGATTTAATGCAAACGTATATGGAGAAATGGAAAACGGATTATAATCCGGAGTACCCACCTTTTCAAGGTGGGGCAATTGGATACTTTAGTTATGATTGTATCCGTTATATTGAAAAACTTTCTTCTCTTGCGGAGGATGATATTAATATACCTGACATATTCTTTTTGTTATTTGATGACGTGTTTGTGTATGATCAACAGGAGAGAGTATTATGGATTATTACGCATTATGTAGATGAGTGTGAAGAGGCAGAAGAACGATTAAATGAATGGAAGGGTCTTTGGATGAAAGAAGCACCCAAAGTGACTATGCCGTTTGAATGTCCTGTAAAGAAAAATGAAGCAGTTGCTTTTACGGAAGATGGCTTTATGAAGGCTGTTGAACGTATTCAAGAATATATTGGAGCGGGTGATGTGTTTCAAGTAAACTTGTCGACAAGACAAGAAAGAACATTACAAACACATCCACTAGAAATATATACAAGTCTTCGTGAAATTAATCCATCTCCATATATGGGTTACTTGGAGTTTGGAGATTTTCAAATTGTTAGTGCTTCGCCTGAATTGCTAATTAAAAAGCAAGGAAAAGAAGTGAGTACAAGACCAATTGCTGGTACGCGCTCTCGAGGAGCAAGTGAGCAAGAGGATGAGGAATTAGCGAAAGAATTAATTGAAAACGAAAAGGAAAGAGCAGAGCATGTAATGCTTGTGGATTTAGAACGAAATGACTTGGGCCGGGTTTGTAAATATGGCACTGTTGAAGTAGATGAATTTATGGTAATTGAAAAATACTCACACGTTATGCATATTGTTTCTAATGTGCGTGGTGAGGTGGAAGCAGATAAAGATGCTTTCGATTTGGTGAAGGCTGTATTTCCTGGTGGGACAATTACCGGTGCCCCGAAAATACGTACGATGGAAATTATTGAAGAATTAGAACCTGTTCGCCGAGGAATTTATACGGGTTCAATTGGTTGGATTGGTTATTCTGGAGATACGGAATTGAATATTGTAATCCGAACACTACTTGCTAAAGATGGACAAGCGCATGTGCAAGCTGGAGCGGGTATTGTAATTGATTCAAATCCAAAAAATGAATATAAAGAGTCGTTAAAAAAAGCAATCGCTTTATGGCGTGCAAAAGAAAGTAGCGAAGAAACGGTTAGGTGAGAGAAATGATATTAATGATTGATAATTATGATTCTTTTACATTTAATTTAGTGCAGTTTCTTGGAGAACTTGGACAAGAGCTTGTTGTTAAGCGTAATGATGAAGTGACTATTTCAGATATTGAGAATATGAAACCAGATTTTTTAATGATTTCGCCAGGTCCATGTAGTCCTAATGAGGCAGGAATCAGTATGGATGTTATTAAATATTTTGCAGGTAAGCTTCCGATTTTTGGGGTCTGTCTTGGACATCAATCAATTGCGCAAGTATTTGGAGGGGATGTTGTCAGGGCAGAGCGTTTGATGCATGGAAAAACATCTTTAATGCATCATGATGGACAGACGATTTTTTCTGATATTCCAAATCCATTTACTGCAACACGTTATCACTCTCTTATCGTTAAAAAAGAGACGTTACCGAATTGTTTAGAGATAACATCTTGGACTGAAGAAGGTGAAATTATGGCGCTTCGTCATAAAACGTTGCCGATTGAAGGGGTACAATTCCATCCGGAATCTATTATGACTTCTCACGGGAAAGAGTTGCTACAGAATTTCATTCGCAAATATAGCCCAAGTGTGACATCGTGTTAATTTACGTAAATGGTGCGTATGTAGAAGCGAGTGAAGCGCGAATTTCTCCGTATGACCACGGTTACCTGTATGGGCTTGGGGTTTTTGAGACGTTTCGTATTTATAATGGTCATCCCTTTTTATTGGATGATCATTATGAACGCTTAATGGATGCGCTCGATATATTGCAAATCAAATGGACAATAACAAAAGATGAAGTGATACTTATTTTAAAGAATCTACTCGTTAAGAATGGGTTAAAGCATGCATATGTGCGCTTAAATGTATCGGCGGGTATAGATGAAATAGGATTACAAACGGAAGTATATGAAGAACCGTCTGTTATTGTTTTTATAAAACCTTTAGTAGCTCCAGGGAATGTAGTGGAAAAAGAAGGAGTTATTTTAAAACAAGTGAGAAATACACCAGAGGGTGCATTTCGCTTGAAGTCCCATCATTATTTAAATAATATTTTAGGGAAACGCGAAATTGGAAATGGTGTGAATAAGGAAGGTATTTTTCTTACTGAAACAGGTTATGTTGCAGAGGGGATTGTTTCGAATCTCTTTTTTGTTAAAGGAGATATTTTATATACTCCTTCATTAGAAACAGGGATTTTAAACGGAATCACTCGTGCGTTTATTATAAAGGCTGCTGAAGAGCTGGGTATAGAAGTAAAGGAAGGTTTCTTTACAAAAGATGAATTGCTTTCAGCGGATGAAGTGTTCGTAACGAACTCTATTCAAGAGATTGTCCCCCTTTATCGCATAGAGGAGAAAGATTTCCCGGGTAAAGTGGGAGTGGTTACAAAAAGACTTATGGATCTTTATGGAGTGCAGAGAGAGAAATTGTGGAGCAGAAATGAATTGCGAAGAGGAGATGTGTAGTTTGAAGTGGGATTATGATTTGCGCTGCGGCGAATATACATTGAACTTAAATGAAAAGACATTAATTATGGGGATTTTAAATGTAACGCCAGATTCATTTTCTGATGGTGGGAGTTACAGCGAAGTAGATGCCGCAGTGCGCCATGCAAAAGAAATGAAAAGTGAAGGCGCTCATATTATTGATATTGGCGGCGAATCTACCCGCCCGGGTTTCGCTAAAGTTTCAGTAGAAGAGGAAATAAAGCGAGTTGTTCCAATGATTCAGGCAGTGTCAAAAGAAGTAAAGCTACCTATTTCTATTGATACGTATAAAGCTGAAGTTGCGAAACAAGCGATTGAAGCTGGTGCTCATATTATTAATGATATTTGGGGAGCGAAGGCGGAACCGAAGATTGCTGAAGTTGCAGCCTATTATGATGTGCCCATTATCTTAATGCATAACCGAGATAATATGAACTACCGCAACTTAATGGCTGATATGATTGCTGATTTGTATGAAAGTATTAAAATTGCTAAAGATGCTGGTGTGCGAGATGAGAATATTATTTTAGACCCAGGTATCGGTTTTGCGAAAACGCCTGAACAAAATTTAGAAGCGATGCGTAATTTAGAACAGTTAAATGTACTGGGTTATCCGGTTCTATTAGGTACTTCGAGAAAGTCCTTTATTGGCCATGTATTAGATTTACCAGTGGAGGAGCGTCTTGAAGGGACGGGCGCTACCGTTTGTCTTGGTATTGAAAAGGGCTGTGAGTTTATCCGCGTACATGATGTGAAAGAAATGGTGCGTATGGCTAAGATGATGGACGCGATGATTGGTAAGGGGGCAAAGTAATTGGATAAAATTTATATCCATGATATGGAGTTTTACGGTTATCATGGTGTATTCCCAGAAGAAAATAAATTGGGTCAGAGATTTAAAGTGGATTTAACTGTGGAGTTGGATTTAAAACGTGCAGGAGAAAGTGACGACTTAGAGCATTCTGTCAATTACGGGGAACTTTTCGAACTATGTAGAAAAGTTGTTGAAGATAGAACGTATAAGCTCGTAGAGAGTATCGCTGAAAATATCGCTACAGATATATTGAAACAATATGAGAGTATTTCACAGTGTACAATTAAGGTAATTAAACCGGATCCGCCGATACCGGGGCATTATCGTGCTGTAGCGGTAGAAATTACGAGAGAACGTCCATGAATAATATAGCGTACATTGCATTAGGTTCGAATATTGGGGAGCGTTATACTTATTTAACTGAAGCAATTCAGTTTTTAAATAAAAATCAGCATATCCAAGTTGATGATGTTTCGTCTGTATATGAAACGGATCCGGTTGGTTATACTGACCAAAATTGCTTTTTAAATTTAGTTATAAAAATTTCTACCAATTTATCACCGCAAGAATTATTGAAAGTAACACAAAAGGTAGAGAATGACCTAGGAAGAAAAAGGGAAATTAGATGGGGCCCGAGGACCATCGACCTTGACATTTTACTATATAATCAAGAAAATATTGAAGCAGAGAATCTTATTGTTCCGCATCCGCGGATGTTCGAAAGAGCTTTTGTTATCGTTCCGTTGTTAGAGATTAATCGAGATATAAAACAAAACATTTCACGTTCACAAGTAGAAGAAATGAAAAGGCGAGAGGGAGTAACGGTATGGAAGCAGAAAAATGGGGAAGACGCATTCGTGCTTTTCGAAAGCTAAAAGGCTATACGCAAGAAGGTTTTGCGAAAGAATTAGGGGTATCTGTATCAGTTTTAGGTGAAGTTGAGAGGGGCAATAGATCACCTTCCCAAGATTTTGTAGTAGAAGTCGCTAAGACATTAAACGTTTCAATAGACGAATTGATGCCGAAGTGACCGTAAAGGAAGGAGTAAGTCGGGTGTTGAAGATTGCAAATATTGAGATGAAAAATCCAGTTGTACTAGCACCGATGGCGGGAGTGTGTAACTCTGCATTCCGTTTGACAGTAAAAGAATTTGGTGCAGGTTTAGTTTGTGCTGAAATGGTAAGTGATAAGGCAATATTACTTAATAACAAAAGAACATTAGATATGTTATATATCGATGAGAGAGAAAAGCCATTAAGTTTACAAATTTTTGGTGGAGAGAAAGAAACTCTTGTAGATGCTGCGAAATACGTAGATAAATATACGACAGCAGACATTATTGATATTAATATGGGTTGCCCAGTACCGAAAATCACTAAGTGTGATGCGGGAGCAAAGTGGCTTTTAGATCCAAATAAAATATATGAAATGGTGGCAGCAGTTGTAGATGCTGTTGAAAAGCCAGTTACAGTTAAAATGCGTATTGGTTGGGATGAAGATCATATTTTCGCGATTGAGAATGCAAAAGCTGTTGAGCGTGCTGGTGGACAAGCGGTAGCAGTTCATGGGCGTACACGAGTGCAAATGTATGAAGGAAAAGCGGATTGGGATATTATTAAACAAGTAAAGCAAGCTGTAAATATTCCGGTTATCGGAAATGGTGATGTCGAAACACCGCAAGATGCAAAGCGTATGCTTGATGAAATTGGTGTAGATGGTGTTATGATTGGCCGCGCTGCTCTTGGAGATCCGTGGATGATTTATCGTACGGTAAAGTATTTAGAGACAGGTGAATTAATGCCGGAACCAACAGTCCGTGAGAAGATTGATGTATGTATGTTGCATCTAGATCGTCTTATCGATTTAAAGAACGAAAATGTTGCTGTAAGAGAGATGAGAAAGCATGCAGCTTGGTATTTAAAAGGTGTTCGTGGTAATGCGAGTGTGCGTAATGGTATCAATACTTGTAACACGCGTGAAGACCTTGCGAATGTATTAGGTGCTTTTGTAGAAGAAGTAGAAGCGAAACAACAAACAATTTACGTTGGTTAATAAGGGAATATAGGAGATTGACATTCTTCTATACACTTCCTATAATTACGTGAAAGAAAGAAGAGCTGCCAGTTAGTTGCTGGCAGTTTTTCTAGTTGAGTAGAAAATGCTATACTGTATATATTATAAAATTTAATAGAGCTGGAGTGATATCAATATCATGGATAACATGAACCACGAAGAATTAAACGACCAATTGCTTGTTCGTCGTGAAAAGTTACATAACTTACGTGAGCAAGGAATCGATCCGTTCGGTAAACGATTTGAACGCACAAATTCAACAACTGACTTAGTAAGTCTATATGGAGAATTCTCTAAAGAAGAATTAGAAGAGAAAGAAATCACTGTTTCTATCGCTGGTCGTATTATGACAAAACGCGGTAAAGGAAAAGCGGGATTTGCGCATATTCAAGATTTGCAGGGGCAAGTTCAAATTTATGTTCGTAAAGATACTGTTGGAGATGAAGAGTACGAGTTATTTACAACAGCAGATTTAGGTGACTTAGTAGGTATTGAAGGTAAAGTGTTCAAAACAAACGTTGGAGAACTTTCAGTAAAAGCAACAGGATTTACACTTTTAACGAAATCTCTTCGTCCATTACCGGATAAATACCATGGATTAAAAGATGTTGAACAACGCTATCGTCAACGTTACTTGGACTTAATTACAAGTATGGAAAGCCGTGAAACGTTCGTTACCCGTAGTAAAATCATTCGTGAAATGAGAAGATATTTAGATGACAACGGTTATCTTGAAGTAGAAACGCCTATGATGCACGCAATTGCAGGTGGAGCGTCTGCTCGTCCTTTCACTACACACCATAATGCTTTAGATATGGAATTATATATGCGTATTGCAATTGAACTTCATTTAAAACGTCTTATTGTGGGCGGATTAGAAAAAGTTTATGAGATTGGCCGTGTATTCCGTAATGAGGGTGTATCAACTCGTCATAACCCTGAGTTTACGATGATTGAATTATATGAAGCGTACGCTGATTATAATGATATTATGAAACTAACAGAAAATATGGTTGCTCATATCGCGAAAAAAGTATTGGGTACAACAACAATCCAATATGGTGATTATGAAATTAATCTAGAGCCAGAATGGACACGTCTTCATATGGTAGATGCAATTAAGCAACACTCTGGAGCAGATTTCTGGAATCCAATGAGCGTAGAAGAAGCGCGCGAACTTGCAAAAGAACATAATGTAGAAATTAAGAATACAATGGAAGTTGGTCATATTATTAATGAGTTCTTCGAGCAAAAAGTAGAAGATAAATTAATCCAACCAACATTTATTTATGGTCATCCGGTAGAGATTTCACCGCTTGCGAAAAAGAATGATGAAGATCCACGATTCACAGATCGTTTCGAATTATTCATTGTTGCTCGTGAACATGCGAATGCATTCACTGAGTTAAATGATCCAATCGATCAAAAGGAACGTTTTGAAGCTCAATTAAAAGAGCGTGAGCAAGGTAATGATGAAGCTCATATGATGGATGATGACTATATCGAAGCTCTTGAGTACGGTATGCCTCCTACGGGCGGATTAGGAATTGGTATTGATCGTCTTGTTATGTTATTAACAAACGCACCATCTATTCGTGACGTACTATTATTCCCGGCTATGCGCCATAAACAAGACTAAGCTTTGGAGATTTCTCCAAAGCTTTTTTTATTTCTTTATTTGAGGGGGAGAAAACTTCTATTAAAAGGAAAGTGAGACTATTGCTCATTAAATGGATGTCAGATTAAAAACCTATACTTATATAGAAGAAATGTGCTGTTTTTATACTTTTTCACTAAGTTAAAAGTTTTATTAGAAAAACTATTGCATTTTAATAATCAAACTGGTATATTTATATTCGTTGCCACGAGAGGTAACAAAAGAAACAAACGAAAAACAACTTATTGAAAAAAGTTGTTGACGAAAATATAACGAAATGTTATATTGATAAAGTCGCTTCTGAGCGACAGACAAGTTCT
>NZ_BOQD01000063.1 GCF_018332515.1 Bacillus hominis
CTTAAATAAAAATAAGAAATACTATTGTAATTCGAAATAACATCCTGTATACTTCTAATTAGTTGATAACGATTATCACTATCAACTGAAACATTACTCTTCGTTATGTTGGTCATACCCCTTTTTGACGACGTAAGTCAGAGACGAATGTTGAAATATCTTGTGTCCTATTCTACAGAATTATGGTAATCTCCAACCTCAACTTATATGCGTAAGCATGCAAAAAAAGGATCCTATCCGTGAAGGGATCCTTTTTTGCATGTTGTCGCAATTAATGTATATAGACCGGGTATACGTTCTTCAATTCCTTCTGGTGAAGTAGAAGGGAAGACCCACCTTTGATGAGATCCGTGTTCTTCAATCAATTTTTCAACCTTGAAATTTGTTTCTGCCATTGCTGAAATAACTTCTCCTAGTGTCCAGCGCCTAATTTTTGTTCTCGGTAAAGCGTATTTCTGTGATTCCGTAAGGAGAGTACTGTAAGCTACGTCATCTTCAATAAGTTCTTCATCAAAATAATTTCCATTTGCTCGAAATGATGGATGATCTACTCCTAATAATTTTGTATAAACGGGATGATAGTCACGCAGTATAAATGTCCCATCTTGTTTTAGTAAGTGAGAGATTATATGAAAGAGTGGCTTTAAGTCTAAAAAGTAATGGAGCACGCCAAGTTCCAGTAACACGATATCAAATGATTGGGATAGATTTAAATCTAGTACATCAGAAACGATATACTGAATAGAGACACCAGCAGCTTCGGCTAGTTCGGTTGCGTATTTTTCATTACTTGCTGAAATATCTACAACTGTTACATCAGCTCCTAAAAGAGCAAGAGCAACAGCTTTATTTCCTTTTGACCCGAGTAAATTAATAATACGTTTTCCTTTTGGAGATTGTATGTAAGGTAAATAGTAAGAGACTTCATGAACAGGATCTTGCATGAGCTTTTTTGCATATTCTGTCGGTGTGCCGTGACGATTCGTCCAAGCTTCATAGGCAGCTGCATTCCAACTTTTTTCATTTATCGTGCTTAGTTGTTTTTGATTCAATTTTATCACTCCTTTTGTGGACTTATAGTTATTCGGTGAGTGAGTAGGATTTCCTGTTTTTTTTGAAAAAAGTTTGATTTTTCTGGTATTAAGTCGTAAAATACGTGTTATACATAAAAGCGTTGAAAAGGAAAAGTAGAATGGAACCATTCTTTCCAGAGAGCTTCGGTAGCTGAGAAGAAGCAAGAATCTTCATTTGAACAATGGCCTTTGAGCTTCGTCCTGAACTTATCAAATGATAATAGTAGGCGGCGACGAGAGTTGGTTCTCGTTATCAAAACCACAGTATAAGAGCATGAATAGCTCCGTACTTGTTAAGGTTAGTTATGTGAATGACTGACGAAATAAGGTGGTACCGCGACTGTTTATACAGCCCCGCCCTTATCTTTTTTAAGATAAGGGCGGGGCTTTTTATATTTTAAAGGAGGAATATAAGATGAGTATTTTTATTGGAGGCGCTTGGCCGTATGCAAATGGTTCGTTACACCTTGGACATATTGCTAGTTTGTTACCTGGAGATATTTTAGCACGTTATTACCGGGCAAAAGGTGAGAATGTGTTGTATGTTTCGGGAAGTGATTGTAATGGAACACCGATTACAATTAGAGCAAAACAAGAAGGTGTGACGGTGAAAGAAATTGCTGATAAGTATCATGAAGAATTTAGTCAATGTTTTCATAAACTTGGTTTTACGTATGATTGTTATACACGTACAGATAGTGAGCACCATCATGAAACTGTTCAAAAAGTCTTTTTGCGTTTATTAGAAGAAGGCTATATTTATAAAAAAGTAGTTGAACAAGCTTATTGCGAAACGTGTACGCAATTTTTACCAGATCGTTATGTAGAAGGCCTTTGTCCACATTGTCATGAGGCAGCAAGAGGCGATCAATGCGATGCTTGTTCCGCTATTTTGGATCCACTGGATTTGTTAGAAAAGAAATGTAAGTTATGTGGTAGTACGCCTTCAGTACAGGAAACAGAGCATTTCTATTTCGCATTGCATACATTTCAGCAGCAAATTAAAGTGGCTGTAGAAATTGCAAAGCAGAAAGGAACATGGCGTGACAATGCAATCCAATTAACAGAAAGATATTTAAAAGAAGGGTTACAAGATAGGGCAGTATCACGTGATTTACCAATTGGGGTACCAATTCCGGTGGAAGGATATGAAGATAAGAAAATTTACGTATGGATTGAAGCGGTGACAGGATATTATTCAGCGAGTAAACATTGGGCTGAAGAAACAGGGAAAGATGATCAAGAGTTTTGGGATAGAGAAGCGAAAACATATTATGTACACGGGAAGGATAACATCCCGTTTCATTCAATCATTTGGCCAGCGGTATTACTTGGAATAGGAGAAGAAGCAATCCCGCGTCATATCGTTTCGAATGAGTATTTAACAGTAGAAAAAAGAAAGTTATCGACAAGTAAAAACTGGGCAGTATGGGTACCTGATATATTAGAAAGATATAATCCAGATTCTATTCGTTACTTTTTAACAGTAAATGCACCAGAAAATCGTGATACTGATTTTTCATGGCGTGAATTCATTTACAGTCATAATGGTGAATTGTTAGGTGCATATGGGAACTTTGTGAATCGGACGTTGAAGTTTATTGAAAAGTATTATGATGGCATTGTGCCAAAAGCAAATATTAATATAGAGCTGAGAGATAAGATAGAAGGATTATATAAAAGTGTAGGAGAGGCGATTGAACAAACTAAATTTAAGGTGGCACTAGAGACAATATTTGATGCGGTCCGCTTTGCAAATAAATACTTTGATGAAAAGCAACCTTGGAAGCAAAGAGAAGAGGACCCAGTTTCATGTGAGGAAACAATTTGTAATTGTGTTTATCTGATAGCAAACTTTGCACAACTGCTGGAACCGTTTTTACCATTTTCAAGTGAGAAAGTTAGAAACACATTGTCGATTGTTAACCGAAATTGGGAACCTCAAAATACGTTGCCGAATAGAATTGATAGCGTGCAGCCATTATTTGAACGAATTGATGTAAAACAAATTGAACATGAGGTAGAGAAGTTATATGGAGCGGTAAAGTGAGATATAGAAAAAAGACCTTTCAAGTAAATGAAAGGTCTTTTTCTATGCACTATGCACACGATTATGTTTTTTTTCTTTCCTAGCAGTAAGTAGTTGTGGTGTGAAAATACCGAGTAATATAAACACAATTCCTATCCACTGCATTAGCGTTACAACTTCATGAACAAGTGTAATAGAAGCGATAATTGCTGTTGGTAATTCAGCTGCACCTAATATTGTACCAAGTCCTGTTCCTACTTTTGGTACGCCAATTGAAAAACAAATGACAGGTATAATAACCCCGAACAGTCCAAGGAAGAAAGCATATTTCCATAGGCCTGCTTGTAAAGCGCCATCCGTTAAAAAGGTAGGCGGGAAAAATAAGCATACAATAAGAGTAGCACTCGTTGTCATAAGAAAGCTTTTCGTATAAGGCGGAACATCTGTAGCAACGCGCCCACTTGCAAATACATAGAATGAGAAAGAGACGGCAGCTAATAGCCCGAAGATAATACCTTTCGTCGAAAAATTTTGTCCAAGACCTTCAAATACTCCACCCGCAAACAATGTACCAGTAAATAAAATAATAATAGATATAACTTTCTCACGGCTTGGGAATGTTCGATTAGCAATCGCTTCGATGACTACACCAATCCAAGTGAACTGAAAGAGTAAAACGACAGCGATAGAGGCTGGTAGTTCTTCTACAGAAATAGCGTAGAAAATCCCAGTCATACTCATAGTTGTTCCGACTGTTAGTAACGAAAAGAATTGTTTTTTTGATACTTTATGACGTGAAAAGAAAAGAACGAGTAAAAGGAGTCCAATCCATCCGAAGACATATTGTCCTCCTAGTAGTTGGTGTGCTGAAAATCCGTCGATGAATCCGAGTTTAAAAATAGTTGAAAGTACGCCGTAGCTACAAGCGCCGAATAAAACTAGTAATGAATACTTAAATTTCTCCATGAGAAAACCTCCTTATATAAAGTGAAACTTTAATCAGTGGGGGTTTTGTTCATCCCCACTGATTATCAGCCCTCACCAATTGGGCGTTTACTGCCCGGCAAATAGCGGGATAAATAAAAAACGCCCGTTATCCTAATAAGGACAACGGGCGAACGAAACAGAGTACGAGACTCTACAAAATTCCGCCACTCATACGAAGTATGAGTTTGGGGTATGAAATTATAGTAGTAGTTTACATTGCTTTCGGAAAGACAATTGAGCATTTTACACCTTGAGGTGTGTTTTGTATTCCATAAGGAAACTGATGTTTATCTAGTATTTGTTTTACAATATATAATCCAAGACCGCTACCTTGTACTAAACCGTTGTTTCCAGGATTAGCGCGATAAAAAGGCTCAAATAAATGAGCGAGTTTGTCCTCATCAATTTGTGAACCTGTATTTAATACTTCTAATGCGTAACCGTTCGGTTTTTCATAAAGTTTTATATATACATGCTGATGATCGATTGTATAGTGAATTGCATTTGAAATAATGTTAAAAATAGCAGTTTGAATAAATTTAGAATCAGCTAAAATTTGTACGTCTTGTTTAATATTAGATTGAACATTTAATTGCTTTACAGATATAAAATAATCTACTTTCTTCATAACGTCCTCAATGATATTAGATAGTGAAATAACTTCTAAATTCGGTTTGAATTGAGGGTTTTGTATTTTGGATAATTCTGACATCTTTTCCGTTAATACGTTAATATCCTGCATCATCTCGTAGGAACGTTTTAAGTATTTATCTCTATCTTTGTAAGCACCGATTCCGTGAATCATGCCATCTAGTTGTCCCATAACGGCTGCGATAGGTGTTTTTAATTCATGGGATACCATAGACATAAATTCTTTGCGAGATTGTTCTAATTGTTGTTCTTTCTTGAGCTCATTTCGTAAATCTTTATTTGTTTCATGTAGATTCTTCACAATGGTTGGGACTTGTGAAGCGGCTACTTGCAAATTAAAATCTGTTTGATCTGTATTTTTGTTAGGTGATTGTTTATCTGAAAAGTCCAGGTTTATAATATCTTTTAAAGTATCACTCATATATTGAAAAGGTTTGGCAATTAGTTTGGTATAAACTAAAGAACCGAGCAGCGATAATGCAAGCATTGTTGCACCAATATTTGGAGCTAATTGTTGCAAGGCATCTGCTAAACTTGGATTATCATGTGTTTCGTTTGTTTTCTTTGCTGCATTTTGTGTATGTAAGGAATCAGTGTTAGCGGCTGTATTTTCCGCTTTAGTATGTGATTCAGTTTTGTTACTTTTCCCAGAAAGATTTGCTGTATTCTCTTTTGCTTTTGCAGTTTGGCTAGGTTGCAAAAGATGATTAATAGCCGTAGAGAGTGTTTTGAAATCTATAATAGATGATTGGAAATTTGAGATGCTACTCTCTGAAACAGCTTTATTTTGTTCGTTTTTCGTAACTGAATCCGCATGTTCCGCAGTTTGCGTTTCAGGGTTTTTCGCATAACGCCCCTTATCATAGTTTAAAGCTAGAAAATAAATAATTTGATACAGGCAAATTGATAAAAGAACACAAAACAATAGGGTTTTGATGAAAATATTTTTGGTGATGTTATCCTTGCTATGCTTCGATTTTGTAGCCAATGCCTTTCACCGTTTTAATATAAGTAATCCCTAATTTTTTCCTTAAATTTTTAATATGTGTATCTATAACTCTTACATCACCATAATGTTCATAGCCCCATACCTTATTTAACAAATCACTTCTTGATAATACTTTTCCTCGATTTTGTAACAACGTATATATAATCTCAAATTCTTTAGTTGTTAGTTCAATTTGATTACCATGAACATAAGCTGCATATGCTGTAGAATTTAACATCAATTCATGGAATTGTAGTATAGTTGCAGTTTCGGATTCCTTCGTTGTTGTCCTTCTTAATACAGCTTCTACGCGTTTAATAAATACCGTGTAATGGAACGGTTTCGTAATATAGTCATCAACGCCCAACTCAAACCCTTTAATTTCACTCTCTTCATTATGTAAGCCTGTTAACATAATGATTGGTACATCAGACTGTCCTCGCATAATTTTACAAATACTATAACCATCTATATCTGGTAACATTACATCAAGGAGGACAAGGTCGTATGAATTTTTTTGGAAAAGAAGAATACCCTCCGTTCCAGCGCCAACCACATCAACGATAAAATTTTGGGCAGTTAAAAATTCACGAATAAGTTCTTGTATATCTGGGTTGTCTTCAATCACCAGTATATGCGTCATAGTAACACCTCCTAAATAACGCTTTTTACTGCAATATTCGAATTCATCATTTTTCGGATGACTCAAGTCGTATATACATATAATAAGCCCCCGCTATAAAATAATCATAAAAGTAGCAAGGGGAATTGTTTATTGGACTGAATATTTCAGGATCACAGTAGTTCTATTATAGTATGCAGTGTAAAATTTATAAAATATTATAACTGTATAATTTTAATATCCATGTTTATTAATGTTTTTATGCTATTTAGTGCAGTCTACTTTCATTATATATGCAAGTAGAGTTGTTTAGCTACTGTAAATGAATAAATAAAATAAGCCAAGATATAAAATTCTTGGCTAC
>NZ_BOQD01000064.1 GCF_018332515.1 Bacillus hominis
CTGTTGCTCCCGTTGGACCTGTTGCTCCTGTTGGACCTGTTGGACCTGTTGGACCTGTTGGACCGAGCTTAGGAACTGTCCCATCGCAACTAAAACAGCATGAATCAACATGTACACCATTTTGATTATTACACCCGCAATATCCATTTGTGTTATTGCGCCCAAAAGACATGTTGATCCCTTCCTTCTTGTTCAATATTTTAAATACATTCAACTAATTTAAAAGCATCTATCTAATAAAAAATCGCTTTTTATTTCCCCTATCAACTCTATCCGATCTAAGACAAACCTTTTATAAACAAAGGTTTACTCCTGACATTCTAATAATTATTACATGCAATATTTTCTCCTTTCGCTTGTACTTTCGCCTTCTTCATTAAACGAATTTCCTCTCCTTCAATCTTGATACATTCATGTATTTCAATGCAACATATCGAAATCCGTATAAATCGTTATTTTTCGTCTAAATTTTAAAAATATATTGACACTTAAAATATCCTCATAGTATGATTTGGTTGTTGTAATTGATAACGATTTTCAATATCATTTATTGCAAATGAAAATTATCTATTTGGGGGCAGAAGATGAAGAAAATTCTTAGCATTTTCATGGTAGTTCTTCTATTCGTTGTCGGATGCGGGCAACAGAAAGAGGAGAAAAAAGAAACAAAAACGGACAATAAAAATCAAGCTATAACAATTAAACATGCTGAAGGGGAAACAAAGTTAGATAAACCAGCAAAAAAAGTTGTTGTACTTGAGTGGGTATATTCAGAAGACTTATTAGCACTTGGTGTTCAGCCAGTAGGGATGGCAGACATTAAGAATTATAATAAATGGGTAAATACAGAAACAAAACCAAGTAAAGATGTTGTAGATGTAGGAACACGTCAACAACCGAATTTAGAAGAAATTAGCCGTCTAAAACCAGATTTAATTATCACTGCATCATTCCGTGGTAAAGCTATTAAAAATGAATTAGAACAAATTGCACCAACAGTTATGTTTGATCCATCAACAAGCAACAACGATCACTTTGCTGAAATGACAGAAACATTTAAACAAATTGCAAAAGCTGTTGGAAAAGAAGAACAAGGTAAAAAAGTATTAGCTGATATGGATAAAACATTTGCTGATGCAAAAGAAAAAATTGAAAAAGCAGACTTAAAAGATAAAAATATCGCAATGGCACAAGCATTTACTGCTAAAAACGTACCAACATTCCGCATTTTAACTGATAATTCTGTAGCTTTACAAGTTACAAAAAAATTAGGTTTAACAAATACTTTTGAAGCTGGAAAATCTGAGCCAGACGGTTTCAAACAAACAACTGTAGAATCATTACAAAGTGTACAAGATTCAAACTTTATTTACATTGTAGCTGATGAAGATAACGTCTTTGACAGTCAATTAAAAGGTAACCCTGCTTGGGAAGAATTAAAGTTCAAAAAAGAAAACAAAATGTATAAATTAAAAGGTGACACTTGGATCTTCGGTGGCCCTGAATCTGTAAAATCATTAGCAAAACAAGTAGCAGATGTAATGACAGCGAAGAAGTGATTAAGCGATGAATAACTTACAACATACACTTCGAGCAAGTCTTGTATTCGGAGGAGGAGGAGCTCTCTTGCTCCTCCTTTTCTTTATTCATATTGGACAAGGACAAGCAAACATTTCCTATAGTATGATTATCGATGCTCTTATTTCACCGAACCAATCACTAGAGCATCAAACTTTAATCATGCTTCGATTACCTAGAGCTGTGGTCGCCATTTTAGCTGGAGGTGCTCTTGCTGCATCCGGAGTAATTTTACAAACTTTAACGAAAAATCCTCTTGCTGAAGCAAGTACAATGGGAATTCATTCTGGTGCATATTTCTTTCTAGTAACAGC
The DNA here is from genome assembly GCF_018332515.1 of Bacillus hominis. Classification (GTDB taxonomy): domain Bacteria; phylum Bacillota; class Bacilli; order Bacillales; family Bacillaceae_G; genus Bacillus_A; species Bacillus_A hominis. The sequence continues at coordinate 1,893 of NZ_BOQD01000064.1, forward strand.
TACTATTTTTTTACCGAAAGGATTACAAATTAACTCTCTTCTGTTCACATTTATCGGTGGTGCAATCACTGCTTTATTTGTGTACCGTATTTCTGGTGGAAAAAAGGGCACTCCACTTCGTATGGCTTTAGCTGGTATGGTCGTTACATTAATGCTTTCAGCTTTTACTGGAACGATGCAACTTTTCTATGAAAATGAAACAGCCGGTTTATTTTTATGGGGAGCTGGATCCCTTATTCAAAATAACTGGAACGGTGTTCAATTCGCATTTCCATTCATTGTTTTTTCTTTCCTAGTTTTACTATTCATGTCACGTAAGCTTAATATCCTCTTACTCGGCGATGATGTAGCTGTTTCACTTGGAGAGAAAACAGCAGTAACACGGTTTATCGCGTTCATCGCTACAATTTTTTTAACAGCAGTAATTGTAACTGTTGTTGGACCGATTGGCTTTGTCGGCTTAGTCGCACCACATTTAGTGCGCCTTATTGGTTATCGTCAACACTTTACACTTCTTCTCTCCTCTTTCTTATGGGGAGCAATATTATTGCTAGGAGCAGACGTTGTTGGTAGATTAATAGATCCAACTGGTGCCGAACTTCCTGTCGGAGCAGTTACAGCAATGATTGGATCACCTTGGCTTATTTATTTAGTGTATCGAATGATGAAATCAAAACAATATATGAATGATAATGGTGCGAATGCAGCTGGAGCTAGTTCCCGCTACTACTCTTATAAAAAGGTAATTATGATATCTATCACACTTTGCATTGTAACGATTGCTCTTGGCGTTACAATCGGTAGTAACTCTTATATCGAAAGTATAACCAACGCCTTAACAGGCCAATTAACACAATTCGATAAAAATATGATGATGAATCTTCGCTTACCAAGAATGCTCGTTGCCGCTATCGCTGGAGCATGTCTTGCGATAAGCGGACTTGTTTTCCAAGGCATATTACGAAACCCACTTGCTGATCCATCTATTATCGGAATTTCGTCTGGAGCGGGTGTAGGAGCTTTAACAATTATGTATGTCTTCCCTACACTTCCTGGTTTCTTCTTACCAATTGGTGCATTTATCGGCGGGCTACTTGCAGTTGGAATTGTCCTCTTTTTCTCATGGAAATCAGGATTTAGTCCAACAGCTCTTGCCTTAATTGGAATCGGAATTTCAGCGCTTGGCTCGGCAATTATTCAACTCTTTATCGTTAGAGCGAATTTGAACGTCGCTGCTGCTTTAACTTGGCTATCAGGAAGCACATACGCAAGAGGTTGGAATCACTTAGAAAATATCATTCTATACCCATCACTCATTCTCGTACCAATTATATTTTTCTTAATGAAACAACTTGATGTTCTTGTGCTTGGCGATGATTTAGCAACAGGACTTGGACAGCCTGTAAATAAAACACGCCTTGCTCTAATTGTTTTAGCGACACTACTTGCATCAGTCAATATCGCTGCTGTCGGTACTATTGCCTTTTTAGGCCTTGTTGCACCGCACTTAGCGCGAATCGTTGTTGGTATGAATCATCAAAGGCTATTCGTTTGTTCAGCTCTATTTGGAGCAATCCTTCTGCCTATTGCAGACTTACTCGGACGAACGATTGCATATCCGAAAGAAATTCCTTCTGGTCTTGTTGTCGCGGTACTTGGAGCGCCATACTTCTTATGGCTGATGAGGAAGAGTGGGAAGAATGTTAATTAAAAACCAGTTTCATTATATGAAGCTGGCTTTTCTATTATGGCATAAAATTAATATAAGCTTTGTACATAAAACATATAAAAAATGAATAGATCGATTTTCTGACACTTTTACAAATATTTTCTAATTATTTTTACATTGTAGCAATATGTAATGAAATTTTTTCTATCAAAAGGGAATAAATCAAGTATCTCGAACTTAACCTATGAACATAACTAGGAGGGATAAACATGTACCAAACAATTGAAGGCTTTTTACAATCATGGAAATACGAGGCTGATTCTACTCAGAAGATGCTAGATGCATTAACAGATGAATCTTTATCACAAGAAATTGCACCTGGGCACTGGACTTTAGGACGAGTTGCTTGGCATATCGTTACGGCAATTCCAGTTATGCTATCTGGAACAGGACTAAAATTTGAAGAAGAAACGAAAGATTATCCTGTGCCAACTTCAGCAAAAACAATTGCAGATGGGTATCGTAAAGTAAATGCTGCTTTTGTTGAAGCACTTCAAAGTGAGTGGACAGATAAAGATTTAGCAACTATTAATGACTTCTTTGGCCGTCCTATGCCGAATTCTGCATTTTTAATGACACTCATTAATCATCAAAATCACCACCGCGGACAAATGACTGTTTTAATGCGACAAGCTGGCTTAACAGTTCCTGGCGTATACGGTCCTGCAAAAGAAGAATGGGCTGCCGCTGGAATGGAAGCTCCTAAAATGTAACGACAGAAAAAGACAAGGTGTTTACGCACCTTGTCTTTTTCTGTAACTTGTTTCATGTGAAACTATTTCTTGCTAAATGGTTGTTTAATGGAAAAAATAAGTTAAAATAAATACATATTATGAGGAGGGCAACCAAATTGAATACAAAAAATAAAAAAATAGCTATGGGAACTGTTTTACTAACTTCTATTATTGGAGTTATCAGTGTATCTATTTATTTCACATATTATGGTACCCCTTGGGGAAAACAAACAGCAATTACAGAATCAAAAAATTATATTACAAAATACTTTAATCTAGACGCGAAAGTCAAAAATACTTCTTACGATTCTAAAATGGATAACTATGCAATCGCCTTTGAAACAAGTGAAGATGGAGAGTTTACTATCGAATATAAAAGTCCTAATAACTTTAACATTTCTCCAGAAGTTCAAGAATATTTAAGTAAACACTACAAATTTAAAGAGTAGTAACGAAGCATACATATGCAAAAAAGAGTTGGTGTAACGCCAACTCTTTTTTCTTATTCTTCTCACACTGTTACATCTTCCCTCTCTATATTTTTAATTCCGTAATAGGCAATCGCAACTCCAATCGCTGCAAATGCTAGTTGAAGGGGAAGAAAGGTCGCTATAGGAAATATTGGTGGGTTATTAATTGCAATTAGTACAACGATAATAGACGAAACAATAGTAGTTGGCACTGAACGTTTACGCATTCCGAAGTATAGAGGAATTAAGCTTATTCCAGCAGTGGCAATGGCTAAAGGAACGAGATTTATCCCTTCTTGAATCAATTGATCTACTGTAAATGGATTAGAAAGAATCGAAAAATAACTATCTATTCCAATGAAAATTCCTACTACAAAAATATTAGATAAAATAACTGTTATGAATGTTACTATTGCTGCAATAGCCAACTTACTAATCATTATTTTCTTTCGATTAATTGGATAAGAAAACATCAATAATATTGTTTTGTTTTTATATTCATCAATTATTAACTTAGCTATTAGTACAGCACCAAAAATAATAAATGTTGCTCTTACTATTGCACTAGCCATTAACAAAATCGCCTGCGGATCCCTTATTTCTGGATCTCCTTCTATTTGAGAAACGATGCTAACAAAGATCAATAATGCCAGTATGACGAGATTTGCAATAACCGCTCTCTTCACATACCATCCGATCTTAAATTTTTTCAGTTCTAGCTTCATAAGACGTAGCATTATGGTCCTCCTCCCGGTTAAGACTTAATCAATATAGATTGCCCCTGTTTCACTTAAAATCTTCACTTCGTTTGTTGCATCACCAATGGTTCCTTCTTGTATCTTTTCTGTATTTTTATCTTTCTTAGCTCGTTGTTTTTTTAAGATTGCTTTACGCCACATCAACCTTGTCGATTTTACGATACGACAGATAACTAATAAAAATCCCTAATAAACAGAGCACTATTGGGATAGCTATAAAATTATAAAAACTTACTTGATTGTTTCCAATGTTACTGTTCATTATCATCCCGATTATTACTGCAGAAGTAATCGTTGTCGGTGTCGATTTCTTTCTCATTCCAAAGAATAAAGGAATTAAACTTATACCAGATATCATAAATGCACTTATAAAAGTAGTCGGAACGGTAGCTATTATTTCGCCCATCGTAACAGGCGTTTCAATTACTCCCATCATTGGATTCATAAAAAATATGAGCAAACTAATAATGAAAGTAGCGATAATCATGCTCACAAAGCAAAAACTAAAAACAATTGTTAATTTCGCCCTCATTAACATTTTCCTTTGCAGTGGGTACATAAACAATAATTGCATTGTTTTGTTCTTATACTCATCAATTACTAAACGTGATAAAATGACCGAACTAAAAATAAGAAATGTCATCCTAATAAAGATGTTTGCTAAGGTCATATATTTTGTAAAATCAGTGAGCGCCGCATCTCCTTCACCTTTCGCTCCCAACCCCATAAGACTTACCGCTGCAAAAATTGCTATAATACAAATTGCTACCCCTTTAAAATAACTAGATAGTTGATGTTTCTTCCATTCGAGCTTCATTAATCTAAGCATATTCTTCCATTCGAGCTTCATTAATCTAAGCATACAAACCACGCCTCCATTACTAATATAACTGTCTCTATGCTACTAACATTCTAATTCCAGCAGTAATTACGCTTAATACCCCTATTACTAGAAAAATTAAAACCCATTTCCGTTCTGGCTTTTTATAATATAAGATGCCGCTTATGAGTATTACGATAAATCCAGCTATAAGATTTAGTATTAATGCATTCATGATCATATCCCCCTCGCTGAAGTTACATTAAGCGTGTATGCCTTCTCCATCCATTACGTTTAAGAAATATTCTTCTAACGAACTATGTTTCTTATTAATACTTTCAATTTCTACATCGTTCATAATCAGTGCTTTTGAAATGGCTTGCTGCGTCACCGCCACTTCATACACACGAATCATGTTTCCACTCATTATTTTGTAATTTTTTATACCGATTTTATCTTCTAAAATATAAGCTGCATGTTTCACATCAGGAACAGTGATTTCAATGTACTCTGTTTGTTTTCCATTAATACTCTTCATTGAAACTTCTTTTATTAGTTTCCCATTTTGAATAACACCAATTGTATCTGCCATTTGTTCCATCTCGCCTAAAATATGACTAGAAACTAATAAAGTAATGCCATATTCTTTGCAAAGCATTTTAAATAAATCTCGTAATTCTTTAATACCAATTGGATCTAAACCGTTAATTGGTTCATCTAAAATAAGTAGCTCTGGCTTTGTCATAATCGCTCTTGCAATACCGAGTCGTTGTTTCATCCCTAATGAAAAATCTTTTACTTTTTTATTGTCTATGCCGTGCAGTTTCACTAAATTTAAAGCATGATTAATTGCGTTCTTATCGTAATACCCCATATATTCACAATGTAAATCCAGATTTTCCTTCGCCGTTAATTTATCATAAAAGATTGGATATTCAATAATTGTCCCCATTCTCTTTAATACTTCATAGGATGTGTCTGTTAACTTCTCACCGAAAATTTCAATATCACCGCTCGTCGGTTTTATTAAATTTGTCATCATTTTCATAATCGTCGTTTTACCCGCACCATTCGGTCCTAAAAAACCATATATCTCTCCTTTTTTCACATGCATATTAACACTAGAAATAACTTCTTTCCCTTTAAACACTTTTGTTAGCTGGTTCGTTTTTAATATATATGTCATGTCACTTTCCCCTTTCGCACCGCTCTATATTTCTATAATAGACAACGGAAATCTCTTTTTTCTTACCCGTTCCTTACAAATTCCTTACGTTCAAAAAAGCTTGTAGAATCTACTTCTCTACAAGCTAAAACTGCATCTTTGTTAATACAACTGTAAAAATTGTTTTTTCATACGGCTTACTAGAAAGATGAATTTCTCCATCCATCGCTTCCACAAGTCTTTTCGTAATCGTTAACCCTAGACCGCTTCCTTGGTACAATCTATTTCTCGAATCTTCAAGTGTGTACATACGCTCAAACACTTTATCAATATGAGATTCATCAATTCCTTTCCCTTTATCCCATACGTCTATATACACACTCGTTTCATCATCTCTTAACGTCATACCGAGTGTCTTTCCATCGTCTCCATATGTAATCGCATTTGATATTAAATTATTCAACACTCTGCCTAATACGTCTACATTTCCAAGTGCATATATATTTCTTTCTGGTATATCGATATGAACATGAAAACCTTTCGTCGTCACTAAATCATAAAAAGATAAAATCTTTTCGCGACAAACTTCATTCATATTTACTTTTGTTATCTCGATTGCCTTGTCACCAGATTCTAATTTTGCCAAATCAAAAAACTTATGAATCAGTTCCATCACTTCTAGTGTTTTTACATGCACTTTTTCAAGTAATATTTGCTGCTCTTCTTCATTTATCGTTTTATCCTTATTTAACATTTCAGTATATCCAAGAATAACGGTTAGTGGTGTTTTTAAATCATGTGAAATATTTGAAAGCATTTTTCTCATCGAAATTTCTACTTTCGCATGATCTGCATTCGTTTTCTGTTTAGCATCTAATAATTGATTAATTGCTACTAATAACTTTTGTAATTCTAGATCATCTGTCATAATTAATAGCTTCTCACCAGTTTGTTCTTTTACAATTCGATTTAACTTCTCATACGTGTAGCGTAAATTCCTACTACTATTTTTCCTAATTTTATATTGCACGTAAATAACGATCAGCAATATAATAATCACCACTGTTAAAAATACAACCATACTACATCACTTCCAACTTATAGCCGATGCCCCATAATGTTTTAATATATTCTGGATTAGATGGATCACTTTCAATTTTCTCACGTAATCTTCTCATATGAACATTAATAACATTATCATCACCATAATATTCTTCATTCCAAACAAGCGTATATATTTGCGCTTTCGTAAAAACACGATTTTGATTCTTCACGAATAGCTTTAAAATCTCAAATTCTTTTAAAGTAAGTTTAAGCTGTCTTCCCTTTTTCTCCACAGTAAAATTAATTGGGTCAATTATTAAATCACCAATCTGAATGGCCTCATCTTTTGATTCCACAGCTGAATACTTTGTAGACCTCCGAATACCCGCTTTTACACGTGCAGCTAGTTCAATCATAGAAAACGGCTTACAAATATAGTCATCTGCTCCAAGTCCTAATCCAACAGCTTTATCAACATCTGTATCTTTTGCCGACATCATTAAAATCGGAACAGCACTCTTCTCACGAATAATTCTTACAACCTCTAATCCATCTAACTTCGGCATCATAATATCAAGAATAATTAAATCAAATGATGATTTTAAAAAGGATGATACGCCTTCTTCACCATCAGATGCGATTGTAATTTGAAAGCCTTCTTTTACCAAGTACTTTTCAACCATCTCTTGAATTGAGATATCGTCTTCAACTAATAAAATATGATGTGACATATATCTATCCCCTTTTTTACAAACATTAACAATTCAATTGTATCGTAACGAATGAATGCTGGAAAGAATTATATGAATTTTCAAACCAACTTCCCTTCCTTCCTTAACAATGATATGATGAAATTCACTACTATTGTTCATAATTAACTTTATATAAAGGAGACTTATCATGTCAGAAAACAAAAAAGTAAGCTTAGCTGATTTAATGCGCGAACAACTTGCGAAGAAAAAGCAAGGAAATGGAAACAGTTCAAATAATGGAAATCAAAGCCAAGCAACGAAAAAATTACAAAACCAACAAACGAAGAAAACAAACAACCAACGTAGACGTACAGGTGTATAAATGAACGGGCAAAAACGATCTAACATCGCATCAGGTCTTGAAGTTGATATTGTGTTAAAACAAGATCAACGAACTGGCAAATTAACACGTGGAATTGTAAAAGATATTTTAACTAACTCACCTTCTCATCCGCACGGTATTAAAGTACGATTGCAGGACGGGCAAGTTGGTAGAGTCCAAAATATCGTTCAATAAGAAAAAGGAGCTCAAGTAAACTCGAGCTCCTTTTTCTTTATTAACCTTTAATTTTCTCGATGAAAACTACTTTTAAATAGTCTCCTTCTTTAAACTGATCAATTGTACGAAAATCTTCCGGTAAAGAATGTTCTTCTAATATTTTATACTTACCGTTCATTTCTTTAAATGCAGTATCGATAAAGCCTTTAAACTTTTTCATATCGAATGCACTGCAATTTGTAGAAGCCACGATAATACCGTTATTTTCTGTAATGGCAATTGTTTCTTTTAATAAATTTTTATAATCTTTCGCTGCACTAAATGTATATTTTTTCGAACGTGCAAAACTCGGTGGATCTAGTACAACCATATCAAATTTCATCTTTTTCTTAGCTGCATATTTAAAGTAAAGAAATACATCTTCTACAATAATATCTTGTGCTTCGTAATCAATTTCATTTACACTAAACTGCTCAATCGTTTTACTTAAACTACGATTTGCAAGGTCAACACTCGTTGTTTTACTTGCGCCGCCAAGCGCTGCAAATACAGAGAAAGCCCCAGTATAAGAGAACATATTTAAAACAGTTCTTCCTTGTGCATACTTATCGCGAATTTGTTTTCGAACGTTACGCTGATCTAAAAATACACCAACCATCGCCCCGTCATTTAAATATACTGCAAAGTTCACACCATTCTCTTTTACGATAAGTGGGAACTCACCGCGCTCTCCTGCTACGAAATCATCACCTTCAATGTATTTCCCTTTCGTATCAAAACGCTTTTTCTCATAAATACCTTTAAAGTTTGCTACTTTTTGAAGCGCCGCTATGATTTCATCTCTAAAAGTATAGATTCCTTCACTATACCAGCTCACTACATAATAACCATCATAATAATCGATGATTAAACCGCCAAGGCCATCACCTTCGCCATTTAGGGCACGGAATGCCGTTGTGTCATTTGACTTATAAAAATGTTTTCGTTTATGTAAAGCAGATTTTATTTTACTTTCAAAGAAATCCTGATTAATTTGCTCTTTCTCTTTTCTCGTTAAAATCCAGCCATACCCTTTATTTTGTTTTCCATAATAGCCTTTTCCGATAAATTGGTTCTTCTCATCTACTACTTTGATGATTGTCCCTTCTTCACGTACATCATTTAAATTTTGAATTGCATCTTTTAAAATAAGTGGATATCCACTTTTAATTTCTTTTATAAACTTCGGTTTTATTTTTATAGTTACTTCAGATCGCATGTAATGTCTTCCTTTCCATTTGAATGCTTTCTATTAATAGGAAGCATTTAAAAAACGAGGCTGAAAAACAGCCTCGTTTCACTATACCATATTATTGCTTTGCTAGTACAACTAGCTCATTTCCTAGCATAACTGCTATTTATTTATATAAAAACTATAATTATAATTGACAACGATAATGAAATTCATTATCATTTAAAGTATATGAAACGATGAAAATAATGGTAGATTTATAGGAGGAATAAAGAAATGATTATTGTTACAAATACATCTAAAATTACGAAGGGTGACGCACATAAATTAATTGAGCGCTTTAATAAAGTAGGTAAAGTTGAAACGATGCCCGGTTTCTTAGGATTAGAAGTTCTTCTAACTGAAAATACAGTTGATTATGACGAAGTGACGATTAGCACTCGTTGGAATGCAAAAGAAGATTTTCAGGGTTGGACGAAGAGCACTGCCTTTAAAGATGCACATTCACACCGCGGTGGATTACCAGACTTTATTATCGATAATAAAATCTCATTCTATGATGTTAAAATTGTCCGCATGCCAATTGCTGCGGCTCAATAAATTCGGTTTTAGTAATTGGTATAGAAGTATGAGAAGTAATACATCTTCTCTACTTCTATACCTTTTCTTTTTTCAACTTCTTTTCACCAACTTCGCATGCACGACTAGTCTACCAGCCTCTGGATCCAGTGCATAATCACACGTTGAAAGTGTTAAAATTTGATCATCCGCTGTCACTTTTGTATCTGGTTTATAGAGTGACCTATCCTTAATTTTTTCTAGAAAAGATGCATAGTCTTCATCGCTTCCAAAATCCGTTTCAATATAATAGAAATCAGTTGTCGTTGTATATACTGAAAATACTTCTACATCGTATCCTTCAAACAAAGTATCGTAATACAATTTACGATGAGACATAAAAAAATCTTCTTCTAGCATTTTTTTAAGACTCCCAAACATAGAACCGTCTTTCATACGATGTCCGTATAAAATCGTATTTCGATTTTGCGATTTCATATCGTTGCGATGATCCATAAAAATACTGCCTGCCCTCATATCCTCGCCTTTATAATTACGATACAAATAGTAATCATTATCTTTCGCTTGAACAATCGGATAATTAATTTGCGTATCATCCATCGTAATCCATCCAACTATTTCTGGATTAATTTTTTGTAAAGCTTGAAACTGCGCACGTACTGCTCCATCTGATGACTTTTCTTCCATCGGACTCCTTTGATAAATATCTTGCGCTTCAGCCATTACTTTTCGATTTTCATAGTAATCCATAAACATCCCGCCTAATTCATATACGGAGTAGAAAAAGATGCCTAAAAAAACAACTGTAAGTATTCTTTGAAAAAAGGAATTCTTTTTCTTTTCTTTCTTGCCGCTCAAATTATCACCTCAAAACGGATTTCCAAAGGGATTTAGCCGCCTATCAAATCCCCATTGGTACCATATACAACCCTGTATCTTCATCGTATTTCACAACGACCTCTACGCCATATATGTTCTTAATCATATCTTCTGTTACAACATCATTTGGCGTACCTTTCGTAACTATTTCTCCATCTTTCATAACGATAATATGATCGCTATAACGGATCGCTTGATTAATGTCATGTAATACCATAACAATCGTTAAACCATGTACTTCATTTAACTCTTTCACTAACTCTAATATTTCAAGCTGATAGTAAATATCTAAATACGTCGTCGGTTCGTCTAAAAACAGCATGGGCGTATTTTGCGCTAAAGTCATCGCAATCCAAACACGTTGCCTTTCTCCACCAGATAATGCATGTATTGGCTTATCACGCTTATCTTGCAGTCTCGTACACGTCAATGCTCTTTCGATTGCTTCGCTATCCTCGTCAGTTTGTGTAGAAAAAATATTTTTATATGGCATACGCCCAAAACTCGTCAATTTTTCAACTGTAATATCTGCTGGCGCCTCATTTTGCTGATGAACGACCGCTAGCTTTCTAGCAAATTCTTTCGGCTTATACTGACTAATAGCTTTCCCATCTAGCATTACTTCTCCACTACGGGGATTATGATTTCGCGACATAACACCTAGTAATGTTGATTTCCCACAACCATTTGGACCAATAATTGTTGTAATTTTTCCAAGCTCTATTTCACTACTAACAGACTTTAAACGATCCGTTACATTATCATAAGAAAAGGTTACATTTTTAATTTCCATGAACTCGATCACTCTTTCTAAGCAAGAATATTAAGAACGGACCACCGATAACTGCCATAATCGTTGCCGCTGGAATTTCATTAGGCGGTACGATAAGCCTGCCAATTGTGTCCGCTGTTAAAATTAATAACGCACCTGCAAGGGCTGAAAATGGAATAAGTACTTTATGATCTGATCCAACCAATTGCCTTGAAATATGCGGGATAAGTAACCCAACAAAAGCGATAACGCCCGCAATTGCAGTTGATACAGCTGCTAAAAGCACAGCAATGGCAGAAATGATAAGGCGTACCCTCGTCACGTGAAGTCCAAGGTTTTTAGCCGTTTTATCTTGTAAAGATAATAAATTACACCATGCCCCTACAAACAGTGCAAGTATAAGGCCAATTGATCCATATGTAACAAGTACTTCCACATCGCTCCATGTCTTCATTGTTATATTAGATGTTGTCGTCTGTTTAATACTTTTAATAAAATATCCGCAAATCGTAACGAAAGATTCATTTAAACCAGTAAACATCGCATTAATCGCAATACCGATTAAAATGATGCGTAGCGGACTTAAACCTGATTTCCAAGAAAACGAATAAACGAGATAACAAGCAAACGCACCGCCTAAAAATGCGAATAGTGGTGTCCAGAAAAAGAACTGAGGAAATAGCGTAATAATAACAAGCGTCATAAAACTGGCCCCCGAAGATATCCCGATAACCCCAGCATCCGCAAGTGGATTTTTCATAACTGCTTGGAAAAGCACACCAGAAACAGCAAGTGCTGCTCCAGTGAAAAGTGCAATAATAATGCGCGGGAAACGTAAATCTTTAATGACTTCAACATCTTCATTTGTCCCTGTAAATATACCTTGTAAAAGATCAATGACACCTATTTCTAAACTACCTTTCACAGCAGATACAGTAGTCATAATAACTAGTAATACTGTGACGATGAAGAAACTCCAAAATTTTTTATTCATCTCAATCTTCCTTTATCTATACATGCATCATGGATACATCATTTTCTTTAATTCATCTAGAGCTTCAAGAGCCGCTAAATTCCCTGTTGTTCCAAATAAACGCTCTTCCAAATCGTAAACTCTATTATTTTTAACTGCGGCAAAATGCTTCCAAATATCATTCGTTTTAAATTCCTTATCAAACATTTTCACAACTTCATCTGGCATACCATGTGCTGCACGTAAAATAATATCTGGGTCAGCTTTTTTTAAATACTCTGTGTTAGAAGCTAAATACTCTACTTTCTCACCTTGCACGATATTTTTACCACCTAGTTGTTTTACTAAATCCCCAATATATGAGTGTTCTGTCGCAACTAAATAACTTCCAGGCACTCCAAGTAAAATAAGGACTGTCGGTTCTTTCTTCCCTTTTACTTGTTTTTGAATGTCTGCAACCTTGTTATCAAACTTTGTTACAACTGCTTCAGCCTGTTTCTCACGCCCATATTTTTTACCGAGTTCTGTAATTGAGTTTTGCATGTTTTTTAAACTCGTTAAATTTAAAAAGTTTGCTTTAATGCCCGCTTCATTAAAAACTGGCTTCAACTCATATTCAAGCGTCGTAACAGATAATACTTCTGATGGTTTCATTGATTTTACTTTTTCCATATCAGGGCTCATCGGATTTCCAACATCCGGTAAGCCTTTATAACGCTTCGGTAATGTTTTATAACTAGTCGGAACACCAATTAAATCTACTTCTAACGCATCCATAATTTCAGTCACGGCGACTGTAGTTGCAATAACACGTTCCTCACTACTACTCTTTACCTTTTTCGCCGTTTCTTTTTTTGGTGATGAGCACCCAGCTATACTAAATAAAAGAATGATAGCCATTAATACACTCGCGATTTTCTTCACTCTCAATCACCACTCCTTTCAGTACAATATGAAACGAGTCTTGATGCATGAAACCATGCATCAAGACTCCAAATTTTACAGTCTACCCGCTCTATATTTACGAACTAATAAAGCAAGTGAACCTAATAGTAGCACCATGTATAAACCAAGTTGTGCTGTATCTGCAGTTTTTGAGTTTTTCTCTTTTTTTACATCATTCTTCACATTTTCATTTTGCTTCTTACCGTCCGCATTTCGGTTAAAATCAGGATTACTGATTGTTTTTACATTGTCTACTTTCGGTGTAATCACTGGATTTTTCGGTTCATTCTTCGGATCGTTTTTCGGATCCTCTTTAATAGTTCCTACTGCACCAATATTATTTGTATCAAATTGAATTTGCACGTCGTAGAAATGATGGTAGTTCATTGAATCGATATCTACTTTTGTTTTCGCATTTAATTTCGCAAATAAATCATCGATTTCAAACTCTACTACTCTCGTATCTGCATTTTTATCTTCACTCACTACTTTTGCATCAACAAATGCACCAGCATTTTCTGTTTGGAACTTCGTAATCCACGCACTATTTTTCAGTGTCATCGCAACATATTTTTTGCCATCTTTCACTGTTAATCTTGCTGGCTTTACAACGTATTGATTCATCATTGAAATCTCATCCGTTTTATCTTTTAACACTTTAAAAGCAACATCATATTGACCGTCTTTTAAATTTTTCGGATCAACTGTTGTGTGTCCATTTTGATTGTTATTTCCACCTTGGTTATTGTTTCCACCTTGGTTGTTGTTTCCGCCTTGGTTGTTGTTTCCGCCTTGGTTGTCATTTCCGCCTGGAATGTTGTTTCCATCTTGATTACCTAAAGCTTTAATACTACCTTTATCAAATGCAAATTGAATATCATAGAAATGATGGTAGTTCATCGCATCGATATCTACTTTCACTTTTGCATTTAGCTTTTTCGATAAATCATCTACTTCCACTTCTACTACTCTTGTATCTTGCTCTTTATTTGTACCTAATACTTTCGCATCGACAAACGAACCATTCTTTTCAAACTCAAACTTTGTAATCCATGAGCTATTCGTTAATGTGAAGGATACATATTTCTTACCATCTTTCACTTTCAATACACCTGGGCTCTTCGTATATGTGTTCATCATTGAAATTTCTTCTGTTTTATCTTTTAGCACTTTAAAACCGATACTGTATTCACCGTCTTTAAGAGCATTGGGATCAATTATTGTGTTATTGTCTTGATTGTTATTTCCGCCCTGGTTGTCATTTCCTCCTTGGTTGTTGTTTCCGCCTTGGTTGTCATTTCCACCTTGGTTGTTGTTTCCGCCCTGGTTGTCATTTCCACCTTGGTTGTTGTTTCCACCTTGGTTATCTACTGGCTGAATGCTACCTTTATCAAATGCAAATTGAATGTCGTAGAAATGATGATAATTCATTGAATCAATATCCACTTTCACTTTTGCATCTAATTTTTTCGATAAATCAGCTACTTCTACTTCCACTACTCTTGTATCAGCCTTCGTATCTGTATTTAATACATTTGCATCAACAAACGCACCATTTTTCTCAAACTCAAACTTTGTAATCCATGAGCTATTCGTTAATGTGAAGGATACATATTTCTTACCATCTTTCACTTTCAATACGCCTGGGCTCTTCGTATATGTGTTCATCATTGAAATTTCTTCTGTTTTATCTTTTAGCACTTTAAAACCGATACTGTATTCACCATCTTTAATTGTGTCAGCATCCGGTTGTTTATCTCCATCCGGTTGTTTCTCTTCATTTTTAATTTGTTCAAGTTTATCTTGTTCAAATACAAGTTGTACGTCATGAGTTTGCTTGTAACCTTGTGATGCCACTTCAATAAATACTTTTGTATTTAGTTTTTTAGATAAATCATCCACTTCAAATTCTACTACTCTTGTATCTTTTTCTTTATCTTCACTCACTACTTTTGCATCAACAAATGCACCATCTTTTTCCGTTTGGAAATTTTTAATTAATGAGCTTCTTTTTAGCGTTACAATTGCTTTTTTCTTACCATTCTCTACTTTCAATACCCCTGGATTTTCCATGTAAGTATTCATTTTAGATTCTTCATCTGTTTTATCTTTTAACACTTTAAATGGAATGCTGTACGCACCATCTTTAATTGTGTTAGAATTTGGTTGTTGATCTGAGTCAGGCTTTTGGTCGGGCTTCTGACTTGGATCCGGATTTTCATTTGGATCTGGCTTATTAGCTGGGTCCTCTTTTTCATCTGGTTTTTCTACATGAATTGGTGTAATGCTATTTTGATCGAATGAAATACGAATGTCATAGTAATGATGATAATTAAAAGCATCAATATCAACTTTTACTTTTGCATTTAATATTTTTTCTAAATCTTCTACATCAAATTCTACTACTCTTGTATCATTTTCTTTATCTTCACTCACTACATTTACATCAACGAATTGGCTACCTTTTTCTGTTTCAAACTTCGTAATCCATGAACTATGTGTTAACGTAAAGGATACTTTCTTTTTCCCATCCTTCACTTTCAAAGTCCCCGGGCTTACAGAATATTGATTCATCATTGATTCTTCATCTGATGTATCTTTCAAAACTTTGAAACCGATTGAATATTCACCGTCAGCTAATTGGGTAGCTGCTTGAACTGCAAGTGGTTGTAGCGTTGATACGAATGTAAAAATCGTTAGAAACATTGCAACAACAATCTTAAGATACCTGTTCAATGGAATGACTCTCCTTTTTAAAATTTATTTACTTAACTTCACTTTACGAACTAAGAAAACACCTGAGATTAAAACTAACGCTGCAAATAATCCAATGCGTGCATCATCACCTGTTTTTGGGTTATCTGTTTTTTCAGCCTTGCCACTCTCATTTGTTCCTTTATTTGCGTCTTTGTTTGTTTCTTTACTCTCTTCTTTCTTTTGCTCTTCTTTTATTTGTCCATCTTTTTTAGTTTGATCATCAGTTTTTGTTACAACAGCTGCATTGTTATCGCCGCCTACAGCTTTTACGTTTGCATCAAATGCAAAACGAATTGTGTAATGATGGTCGTAGTTTGCACTTGGTACAACAACATGAATTTTTACTCCTAACGGTTTAGATAGATCATCAACTTTAAATTCAACTGTTCTTTTATCTGCTGCTTCGTCCTTGCTAATTACTTTTGAATCAACGAAATTACCATTCTCTGGTGCTTTAAATTCTGTAATCCAAGCACTATGATTCATTGGAACTTGTACTCTCATCTCACCATTTTTTACAATTAACTTAGCTGGTTTTTCAAAATAATCATTTGCCATTGAAGCTGAATCATCTTCCGCCTTTTTGATAACGTAGTTAATATCGTAAGTACCGTCAGCTAATTTTGCTGAAGCTTGTCCAGATGGCATTACGAGAAAAGCTAGCATACATACTAACGTTATAATAAATGCGGGTAATACTGAAAACTTTCTCATTTTGCTTACTTCCTCCTTGTTTATCTTTCGTTTTATAATTTGAAAATGATAATTATTCTCAATTTATAAGAAAAAAAATAATCTCTTCTACCTTTATTTAATTGTCATTACTTTATGTAATATAAGTATCTTTGATTATCATTCTCACTAGAGGTCAAAAAATATAATATCCCTCAATATTCCCTATAAAAAGCACTCTAAAATAATTTAATCACTTTACTGATTATCATTCTCAACAGACTACAAAAAAAATAAACTACCTATTCTATTGTTCTATCACCCCTTCTTCCAAAAATGATATAGTCATAGAAAACCTCTTCCCTTGCTCCCGTCACTTCCCTTCCAACATTTCCATAACTAAGTCAATCTTAGCCTACTCATAATTTTTTTGTCAACTATATTACGTATATTTTTTTTAATATCTGAATTTCTCTATGTATGACTTTTTCTACAAAAAAAGAGACTTTCTATTATAGAAAGCCTCTTTTCTCTATTTTTCTACAGCAACTTCTTGTTTCTTGAACATAGAAATTACATAACCAATCGCTACACCAACTATAGCGGGAATTAACCAGCCAATTCCTACACTGTATAATGGTATCTTATCTAAAATAGGTGCTAATGCTGCAATTTGAAGGTTTGCATTATGCAATCCATCAAAGAAACTGATTGCGAACGCTCCTACAATACCGCCTACATACATCGCTAATGGAAGACGAACGTAATTTTCAACAAGTGATAATACGATAAGTACGATACCAATTGGATAAATTGCAATTAAAATTGGTAATGCTAATGCGTTTAACTGAGTTAAACCAAGATTCGCTACCATAAATGCTAATACACAGAAAATAAAAATGACTTTTTGATAAGAAAGCTTCGGTAATAACGAAGAGAAATATTCCCCACAAGCTGCAACAATACCTACAGAAGTTGTTAAACATGCTGCTGTAATCGCGATACCTAGTAATAAAGTTCCGTAACTTCCAAATAAATGATTCACAACGTTTGTTAAAATAATTCCTCCGTTTGCTCCCATTCCAAGTGAAACACTAGAAGCTCCAAGGTAAGCAAGTGCTAAATAAACAAGAAGTAAGCCAAGTGCTGCAATAAATCCTGCAAAGATTGTTACTTTCGCAATACTGTTCTTATTTGTAATCCCTTTTGCTTTTAAAGCATTGATCACAACATTTCCGAATACAAGTGCTGCAAGTCCATCTAAAGTTAAATATCCGTCAATAAAACCTTTAAAAAGAGGAGCACTATACGCTTCTGTAGGAGCACCAAACTCTCCCATGGGAGTCATAATTGCTTTCGCTACAATAATTGCTATAACAGCTAACAAAATTGGTGTTAATACTTTACCAATACGCCCTACTAATTTCGAAGGGTTTAAAGCTAAATAGAAAGTTACTGCGAAGAAAATAAATGTAAAGATAACAAGTGGATATGATTGACCAACTACCTCACTTGGTAAAAACGGTGCAATGCTCATCTCATAAGCAACTGTTCCTGTACGCGGTACACTTACAAATACACCTAAACATAAATAAATTACTGTGATAAACACTAGTGCGAATAATGGATGCACACGTCCAGCTAGCTCATTAATATCTCCTTTTAGAGCTATAACAATAACCCCTAATAAAGGCAGCCCCACACCTGTTACGATAAAACCAAACAACGCGATCCATACATCTGTTCCAGCACCTTGTCCTAACGCTGGTGGGAAAATCATATTACCCGCACCGAAAAATAGTGCAAATAACATTAAACTTATTGCAAACATCTCAGAAAACTTTAAAGATGATTTCATTTCTACTAACCTCCTAATTAATTATTTTATTAACAAAATATTCCGAATTTAAAACCGTCACATATCCTCTTTCAAGCATACTTCCCTATAAAAGAACGCAAAAAACACCCGTCCCTAACAAAGGGACGAGTGCTGAAATCGTGGTTCCACCCTTATTCTAATAAAATGAATTTATAACGAAATAAGCTCATTTTATAGCTCGTGTAAATTGATAACGGTTTTATCCGCCAAGAATTACAATGCATCATGCAGTTCACTCTTGAAGTTTAGAGGTGGTAAGTATATCTTTCCGTATTAGGAAGCTCACAGCCTAAGGCTTCCCTCTCTGAAAATCGTAAAAAATATCTCATGTCCTCATCATTACTTTTATTAAATATCTTGTCGAAACTTGTTGTTTTTTATTATATGGGCTATTTTTAAAAAAATCAATAGTTTTATTTTTTCTGACAAAAAAATATAGGGAGAAAACTTTTCTCCCTATAACTGCCCTATTAATATTTCTAATTCCTCAGTTGTAATGTCTCGCCATTCTCCTACTCCAAGCTCATTTAGCTCTATATTCATAATGCGAACTCGCTTCAACTTTGTTACAGTAAACCCAAAAGCACGGCTCATTCTACGAATTTGTCTATTCATTCCTTGCGTTAAGACGATGCGAAATGTAGATTGATCGACTCTCATCACTTTACATGGCTTCGTCATACCATCTTTAATCTTTACACCGCTGGACATCTCATCAATAAACCAATCAGTAAAAGGCTTATCGACCGTAACAACATATTCCTTCTCATGCTCATGATCACCATGCAAAATCTGATTAGCAATAGAGCCATCATTCGTTAATAAAATAAGTCCTTCCGATGCCTTATCTAATCGCCCAACAGGAAAGATTCGCTCTGGATAATTGATATAATCAATAATATTATCTTCAATATGATCGGCTGCTGTACAAGTAATTCCGACTGGTTTATGAAAGGCTATATACACTTTTTCTTTCTCTTCTTTTGCAATAACCTGTCCATCAATCGTCACAACATCACCATCTCTCACAAGTGCACCGTGCGTACATATTTCGCCGTTAATCTTGGCACGTCCCGCTTTAATGAGACGGTCTGTTTCACGTCTTGAGCAGGATTTTGCTTCGCTTATGTATTGGTTGATTTTCATGTTTTATTCCTTTTCATATATATTAAAAGCGTCAATCTATGGCAATATCATTATGCCACGATTGACGCTCCTTCACTTCGCAAAAACAACTAAATAAATAACCCCAATCACCAAAAATATTCCACAACAAGCTAACAATACTTTTGCAAGTTTGTCCATAAACATATAATGGTTTCCCCTTTGTTTCGTTGTTTTCTATTTTAATTCGACAACTGTTACGCCTAGGCCTCCCTCGCCCATGTCACCGTAACGGTAATTCTTCACGCCGCGGTGCTTCTTCAAGTAATCTTGTACACCTTGGCGAAGTGCTCCTGTACCTTTACCATGAATAATCGATACGCGGGGATAGCTTGCAAGCTGTGCATCGTCTAAATATTTTTCAACGCGCATCATTGCATCTTCATAACGTTCCCCGCGAAGATCAAGCTCTAACGAAACGTGGTAATCTCTACCCTTCACACTTGCGACTGCTTTTTTCTCTGTTTGCTTCGGTGTATTAATGTATTCCATATTGGATTCTTTCACTTTCATCTTCAGAATACCGATTTGTACGTTCCACTCTGTATCACTTACTTTTTTAAGCAATTGACCTTTTTGACCGAACGTTAATACTTTTACTTCATCGCCTGCGCGTAATTGTTGTTTTGGCGCTGTATTTTTCACGTTTACTTTTTGTTTCTTCACAAGCTCTGGCGCTGCCCCTTCTAGGCGGCTCTTCGCTTCAATAAGCTCATGGTCTTTCACATTTACAAGCTGTGCTTTACGCAATTGACGAAGTTCATGAATAATGCCTTCTGCTTCTTTCTTCGCAGCTTCGACTTTTTCTTCCCCTTCTTTTTGCGCTTTTAATAATTTTTCATCGCGCTCATCGTTAAATTCAATAATTTGACGCTGTAATTCACGATGAAGTTTTTCAGATTGCTTACGATATTCTTCCGCTTCTTTTCGTTCGCTCTCTGCATTTTTTTGGCTTTCTTCTAGCTTTGCAATCATATTTTCGATTTTGTTCGTATCTGTACTAATATGGTTACGAGCGCGATCAATAACGCGATCAGACAAACCAAGACGCTTCGAAATTTCAAAGGCGTTACTACGTCCTGGTACACCGATTAATAATTTATATGTTGGACTTAATGTATTCACATCGAACTCAACGCTCGCATTAATAACTTGCTCACGGTTGTATCCGTATGCTTTTAATTCTGGATAATGCGTCGTTGCAACAACGCGTGCACCACGGTTGTACACTTCATCTAAAATAGAAATCGCTAGTGCAGCCCCTTCTTGCGGATCTGTCCCAGCACCTAATTCATCAAATAGAACTAAACTTTCAAAATCAGCCCGTTCTAAAATATCTACAATGTTCACCATATGAGAAGAGAATGTACTTAAATTTTGTTCAATCGATTGCTCATCACCAATATCAGCAAAGATGTTTTTAAATACACATATCTCTGATTCATCCATTACCGGAATATGAAGACCAGATTGCGCCATTAAGACACAAATACCGACTGTTTTCAGTGTAACTGTTTTACCACCTGTATTCGGTCCTGTAATAACAATCGTTGTGAAATCTTTACCGAGCATAATATTATTTGGCACAATAATTTCTGGATCAATAAGCGGATGACGTGCTTGTTTTAAATCCATGTAACGTTCATTATTTACGATTGGCTTCGTTGCTTTAATTCGCTTCGCATAAAGAGCTTTTGCAAAAATGAAGTCCAAGTTCGCAATAACCTCTACATTCGATAATACAGTATCGGCTTCTATTGCCACTTCTTCTGTTAGCATCATTAAAATGCGTTCTACTTCTTGTTTTTCTTTCACACGTGCTTCTTGCAGGGCGTTATTTAATTCCACAATTACTTGCGGTTCAATAAATAATGTTTGCCCAGATGCAGATTGGTCATGAACAATACCGCCATATACACCGCGATATTCTTGTTTCACTGGAATTACGTAACGATCGTTACGAATTGTCACAATCGCATCCGATAACATCTTCTGTGCATTCGAAGAACGTGTCATGCTTTCTAACTTCTCACGAATACGGCTTTCCGCAGTACGAATTTGGTTACGAATACCACGTAGTTTATCACTTGCGCTATCAAGTACTTCGCCACCATCGCCGATACAATTCGTAATTTTCTTCTCTAAATCATATAAAGATATAATTTGTGCAACATGTCCTACTAGAATTGGAAGCTCTACACCATTCTCAACCATATCTTCAATAAATCGTTTCATCTGGCGGCTACCATACATCGTACTTGCGATTTCAATTAACTCATGCGGACTTAACATACTTCCAATTTTCGCTCGTTTTACATTTGAACGAATATCAGAAATTCCCCCAAGTGGTACATGTCCTTTTAAACGGATTACTTTCGCTGCTTCATCCGTCGTTTCTTGCAGTTCCACAATTTCTTCAAAGTCTGTGCTCGGCACTAAATTCTTCACTTTATCACGACCAAGTGAAGATGCTGTATGTTCAAGTAATTGTTCTTTTACTTTATTGTATTCTAATACACGCAACGTTCTTTCTAACATGTTGCTGGTCCCCCTTGTGTTACTTATTACGTTTAATATAGTCTAATAAACGTTCAATATCCCATGTGTTAATCACGTTATCTTTTTGAATCCACCCTTTACGTGCTGCTGCTACACCTGTTTCCATATCTTCTAACATTTCAAGTGTATGAGCATCCGTATTAATTGCTACTTTTACACCAGCATCTTGTGCTTGCTTTAATAATTTCGCACTTAAATCTAGACGGTTTGGATTCGCATTTAATTCTAAAACTGTATTTGTTTCTTTTGCGAGTTCAATTAATAAATCTGTATCTACATCGTAACCCTCACGGCGTCCAAGAAGACGTCCTGTCGGATGGGCAATCATTGTGACATGCTTATTCTCAAGCGCAGTGCGCAGACGTTTCATAATCTTTTCACGGTCTTGTGAGAAACTAGAATGAATAGCTCCAATTACGTAATCAAGCTCAGCTAATACTTCATCATCGAAATCAAGCGAGGCATCTGGTAAAATGTCCATTTCGATTCCGCGTAAAATTGTAATGTCTGGATATTTTTCATTCATACGTTCAATTTCTTTCGCTTGCTCGCGAAGACGCTCTTTCGTTAAACCGTTCGCAACTTTCAAGTATTGTGAATGATCGGTAATTGCCATAAATTTATATCCACGAGCACGGCATGCTTGTACCATTTCTTCAATTGAAAAAGCACCATCACTCCACGTTGTATGCATATGTAAATCACCTTGTATGTCAGAGAACTGAATTAAGTTCGGATACTCTTTAATTAATTCAATTTCTTTTCCATCTTCACGCACTTCTGGTGGGATGAATGGAAGACCGAAATGAGCGAAGAATGCTTCTTCCGTTTCAAATGTTTTCACTTCACCTGTTTCTAAGTTTTCTACACCGTACTCACTAATTTTCTCGCCTTTATCTTTTGCGATTTGGCGCATTTTTACGTTATGATCTTTTGATCCTGTGAAATGGTGAAGCGTTGTAATAAACTCTTCTGGTTTTACTAAGCGGAAATCGATTGAAATATCATATTCATATTGAAGACGAACAGAAACTTTCGTATCACCGCTCGCAATCACTTCAATCATATTATCGAACTGTAGTAAATGCTCACGTACTGCTGCTGGTTCTGTCGTTGCAATAATGAAGTCTAAATCCTTCACTGTCTCACGAACACGGCGTAAGCTACCAGCACGAGAGAAACGAACTACCTCAGCGATATTCGACAATTTCTCCTCTATTTCCCCGGCAATAGGCAATACCATCGCAATTGGCAAACGCTCGGGACGAGAGCCTACTTGATCGATTGCTTCTAATATTTTCTCTTCTGTTTTTTTACCGAAACCAGCTAAAGCTTGTACTTTATTTTCCTCACAAGCAGCTTTTAACGTCTCCATATCAATAACGCCTAGCTCTTTATATAACTTAGCTACCTTCTTACCACCAAGGCCCGGTAGTTTTAATAATGGTAATAAACTACTTGGTACTTCTTTTTCAAGTTCTTGTAATACTTCAGATGTTCCCGATTCTATATATTCTTGAATAACTGCTGCCGTTCCTTTTCCGATGCCTGGAATCTTTGTGAAATCTTCAATTTCAGAAAGACTACGATCATCACTCTCTAGCGCTGCCGCCGCTTTACGGAATGCAGATATTTTAAATGGATTCGTACCCTTTAATTCCATAAATAGGCCGATTGTCTCTAGTAATTTAATAACTTGTTTTTTATTTACTTTCATGATTCTCCCGCCTTTCGTTCATAGAAAAAAACTCCTCTTTCTGAAAAAAGAGAAGTTACACTCTGCTACCTGTCTGCCATAGCTCCTTCACCTTTTCAGAAAGAATCGGTGTATCGTCTACAATTATTTTGCTAATTGATGATTTTTGTAATGGTGTTTGTATTTGTTCAATTGGAAGGATTGTTCCAACAATAATTAAGACAAACAGAATGATATACACTTCTAAAAAGCCAAGAAGTGCCCCAGCAACCGCATTGACTTGCTTTAAAACTGGGATTTCTGCGAACATATTCAGTAAATTACCAAGTAGTGAAAGTGCGATTTTTGTAATAATAAATAATACAATAAACGCAAGTGCTTGATAGAAGACACCCTCAATATTATTCGCATCTATCCATTCTGGAACAGAAACATTCTTATCAAATGGATACGGAATAATTTTCGCAAGTGCTGGCGCTAAATCTTTACAGTACCAGTATGCAACGAGGTATGCGATAATAAAGCTTGTTAACTTTACAAGTTGCAAAATAAATCCTCTGCGTAAACCGAGGAAAAACCCCATAACAAGCAATAAAATGATAATAATATCAATCATGTTATTCAATTCCTTTTTGTGTCATACTTTCTTTCAATTTCTCATGTTCTTCTTTTAATTTTATGTAATCGTGTATGACGTTTATCGCCGTCAATACCGCTAGTCTACTCGTATCAAGCGAAGGATTCTTGGCATTGAGTTCGCGCATTTTATCATCCACAATCGCTGCTACCATGCGGATATGACTTGTACTTTCATCGCCAACAACTGAATATTGTTGACCATATATTTCTACATTAATTCGACTTTTATTTCCCTTTTGTTGTGACAACTCACCGGCCTCCAATCACGTACAGAATCCTAAAGTTTATCATACCATGAACCATCATAATATGGAAACAGAAAGAACAATCCGATATGATAAAAATAACAATATAAAAAAAGGGGCGACCATTTTGTCAAATTCTATCGTAATACAAACAAGTTCTACAGTAATTGAAGACATGAAACAACAATATAAACAAGCGCTTAGCCCAAAAATTCCGCAAGGCGGTATCTTTATGGCAAAGGTGCCATCTTGCACGATTACAGCGTATAAATCTGGAAAAGTAATGTTCCAAGGAGGTCGTGCTGAAGCAGAAGCTTCTCGTTGGCAAGCTGTCTCTCAAACACCAAAATCAGCTGTGAAAAAATCGGTCAATTCACATCGTTATGCGCCGCCCGCTTCCATCGGTACAATGTCTATTCTAGGATCAGACGAAGTAGGTACTGGTGATTACTTCGGACCGATGACAGTAGTTGCTGTATATGTGGATGCGAAGCAAATTCCACTTTTAAAAGAACTTGGTGTAAAAGACTCCAAAAACTTAAACGATGCTCAAATTGCTGAGATTGCAAAACAACTCCTTCACGTTGTTCCTTATAGCTCTCTCGTTCTTCATAATGAAAAATATAATGAGCTATTTGATAAAGGAAACAACCAAGGTAAACTGAAGGCTTTACTGCATAATAAAGCCATCACAAACTTATTAGCTAAAATTGCACCTACAACACCTGAGGGCATCTTAATCGACCAATTTACACAGCCTGATACATACTATAAATATTTAGCGAAACAAAAACAGGTACAACGTGAAAATGTTTATTTCGCTACAAAAGGTGAAAGCGTCCATTTAGCAGTAGCCGCCGCTTCCATTTTGGCTCGTTACTCATTCGTAAAACAATTTGACGAGCTAAGCAAAAAAGCTGGTATGCCACTTCCAAAAGGTGCTGGTAAACAAGTTGATATTGCCGCTGCTAAATTAATCCAAAAAGTCGGTAAAGAAAGACTGCCTGAGTTTGTGAAGCTGCATTTTGCTAATACAGAGAAGGCGTTTCGCTTATTGAAAAAATAACTACTTTTTAGTATCGACATGATTTTCATGAACTAAACAAGGCGAAAAGAATTGAATTCTTTTCGCCTTTTATGGATCTCACACGTTCCTATTTTTGTCGTATTTCTTCGATATACCGATATATTTCCATTTCGGCCGATATCCGTTTATTTACTATTCACATAAAAAAGGAATCCCTTTTTATGTTTAACTTCGCTTCTGCTTCTTATTTGATGAAGGTACTTTATGAGAACCCGTTTCATGCGTAGTCGTTCCTTGTCCTTCCACTTCTGAAGAACCTAAGCTTGATCTAGAATGGTCTGTTTTCACTTTCTTACTCATTACAATCACCCCCAAGATTACTTTTTACTTAAGGGTAAAAAACTATTCAACATAACCATATGAACAAAAGCTCTTTTACTCTCTTATCTGTTTTTCACTAATGTCCCATAGACGTTTTGCGGCATCTTTATCCAAGGCAACTTCAGACGTTTTTCCTATTTGCTTGTCGGCATAGTAACAGCCACTATGGTCAATGAATCCATTTGATTCTGCTAGCCATATTAAAGTTTCCGCACCTTCCTCGGGTGTACGAGAGAAAGGTTTCATTGCTGCCATAGTTAATCGAGCAACCAGACCATTGTCCTGGTTAAAATTCGTATTCACTAGCCCCGGGTCAAAGCTATAAGCACTAACACCCGTTCCCTCCAACCGCTGTGCCAATTCAGAGGTGAATAAAATGTTAGCTAGTTTTGTTTGTGCATAACGCATTGTAGGACCGCCCATGAACTTCTTAACACCACGATACAGTTGTTCTGCATCTAAATCACCGAAATCAATTCCCTTTTTAGCCATTTTGTGACCGTGAGATGCGGTGGTGATAACACGGGCAGGAACACTTTCCTTTAAACGCTCCAACAACAAATTAGTGAGTAAAAATGGACCTAAATGATTTACCGCCCAAGTCATCTCCAAACCGTCCTCCGTAAGCCGCCTTGTTTGAAATAAAGCACCCGCATTATTCACTAATATATCAATTCTCGGACACCTTTCTAAAATTTCAGTAGCTACCCGGCGTATAGATTGTTGGGAAGCCATATCAGCAAAAAATATATCTACCACTGTATTCCCATTCGTTAAATTTTCAATTTGAGTCATAACATCATTCGCTTTTGCTTCGTTGCGTGCAATGATTCCTAGTTTGGCACCGCGTTCTGCAAATGCCTTAGCTGCCGCTAATCCAATACCACTTGTTGCACCAGTGATTACTATATACTTGTCACGTAATGTCCACTTTGTATGACTTGGAATTCCCCCCATTGGGCCAAAACCCCTTTCTTATAAATGTCGCATTCGTTTTACTTATATATGAAGTGGGAGGGGAACTATGAACAACATCTTTTCCAAGCTTGAAATCCTTTATAAAATTTGAGTTCTGGTTACACCCTTTTCCAATAAAAAAAGCGAGAGCAGTTGCTCTCGCTTTTTTTATCTTAAAACTCCGAAGAACCTGGAGTTCTTGGGAATGGAATTACGTCACGGATGTTAGCCATACCAGTGATGTACATTAGGAAGCGCTCGAAACCTAGACCGAATCCAGCGTGTTTTGTACCGCCGTATTTTCTAAGTTCTAAGTACCACCAGTAGTCCTCTTCGTTCATACCTAATTCTTTAATTCTGTCTACTAAAACATCCATTCTTTCTTCACGTTGACTTCCGCCGATTAATTCGCCGATGCCAGGAACTAGAAGGTCAGTAGCTGCTACTGTTTTTCCATCTTCGTTCATACGCATGTAGAATGCTTTAATGTCTTTCGGATAGTCAGTTACGAATACAGGGCGTTTGAAGATTTCTTCTGATAAGTATCTTTCGTGCTCTGTTTGTAAGTCAATACCCCATTCTACTGGGTATTTGAAGTCAGCACCTGATTCTTGAAGTACTTTAATTGCTTCTGTATAAGTGATGCGACCGAAGTCAGAGTTAATTACGTTGTTCATGCGCTCTAGAACTGTTTTATCAACGAAGCTGTTGAAGAATTCCATTTCTTCTGGTGCATGCTCTAGTACGTATTTCATTGCATATTTCAGCATATCTTCTGTAAGATCCATTACATCGCCTAATTCAGCGAATGCAATCTCAGGCTCAACCATCCAGAACTCAGCTGCGTGGCGAGTTGTGTTTGAGTTTTCTGCACGGAATGTAGGTCCGAATGTGTACACATCACGGAACGCTAGTGCATAAGCTTCAGCGTTAAGTTGTCCACTTACTGTTAAGTTTGTTTCTTTACCGAAGAAGTCTTTTGATTCGTCAACTTGTCCGTCTTCACCTTTTGGTACGTTGTTTAAGTCTTGTGTTGTTACGCGGAACATTTCGCCTGCACCTTCTGTATCACTACCAGTGATAATTGGTGTGTGAACATGTACGAAACCACGCTCTTGGAAGAACTGGTGAATCGCAAATGCTGCGATAGAACGTACACGGAACGTTGCAGAGAATGCATTTGTTCTTGGACGTAAGTGAGCGATTGTACGTAAGTATTCAAACGTATGACGCTTCTTTTGAAGTGGGTAATCAGAATCTGATAAGCCCTCGATATCAATTTTTTCTGCTTTAATTTCAAATGGTTGCTTCGCTCCAGGCGTTGCAATTACTTTACCTTCTACTTTAACTGAAGAGCTAAGTGGAAGCTTTGCAATTTCTTTGAAGTTCTCTAATTCTGTATCGAAAACGATTTGAACACCTTTGAAGAAGCTACCGTCGTTTAATTCGATGAAACCAAATGCTTTTGAATCACGTAAGTTACGAATCCAACCTGATACTTGTACTGTTTGATCTGCGTATTTATCTGTATCTCTATACAGACTTTTTACTAATGTGTTTTCCATAGTAAAATTCTCCTTTGCTGACATATTTAAATACAAAAAAACCTTTCATCCATAAAGGGACGAAAGGTTAAACTTCGCGGTACCACCCAATTTGTCATAAAGACCAACTTTAACTCGTATGTAATACATACTTCCCGGTTTGTAACAGGCCGGATTCCCGTCTAAGTCTACTCTTGAATACAAGTTTCAATTTCGGTTAGCAACTCCAAGGTGTTCTTCACATATACCGCCTCATCAGGCTCTCACCGCCCCTGACTCGCTTTGGATTATAGTATATACTACTTTTCCTTATCATCGTCTTTCGTTTTGTTAAACTAAAATTAATGTACTACATTCGAGGGAAAGATGCAAGATACCTTGATATATATCGGCGATTTTTATAATATATCGAATTACCGATAACACTCGACAACCGCTCCAATAAAAAAATTGCCGGAATTAAATCCGGCAATTTTCAATTACTTACGTAACTCCGCACCAAATTTCTCTTCTACCGCTGTTAATACACGGCTATGTGCTTCTGTTACTTCTTCGTCTGTTAATGTACGTTCTGCATCGAAGTAGTTCATAGAGAATGCAAGTGATTTCTTGCCTTCTTCCATTTTTTCACCTTCGTATAAGTCGAATAGTGTTACTTCTTTCAGAAGTTCTCCGCCAGCTTCAGCAATTACTTGCTTCATTTCACCAGCTTTTGTTTCTGTTGTTACTACAACAGCCATGTCACGTGTCATAGATGGGAAACGTGGAATTGCTGAGTAATAAGTTTCTTCCACGTCTGCACCGAATACTTTTGCAAGAGATAGTTCGAATACGAATGTATCTTTCACATCTAATTGTTTTTGCGCTTCAGGGTGCAATTGACCGATGAATCCAATTACTTCGCCATCTAATACAATGTCAGCTGTACGGCCTGGGTGCATACCTTCACGTTTTGCTGGTGCATATGCGATTTGGTTTGCAACGCCAAGTACGTCGAATAATCCTTCAAGCACACCTTTAACAACGAAGAAGTCTACAACTTTCTTCTCACCTTGCCATGCATGGTGAAGGGCAAGACCTGTCATAACACCCGCAAGATGTTGTTCTTCTTTCGGAAGTTCCCCTGCTTCTGTCGGTAAGAAGATAGAACCTACTTCGTATAAAGCAACACTGTCGTTTTTACGCGCAACATTGTATGAAACTGCTTCTAACAATTGTGGTACTAGGCTTAAACGAAGTTGGCTACGCTCTTCACTCATTGGAAGTGCAAGGTTTACAGGAGCTTTTTCGTTCGGCTCAACCATATATTGTTTCGCTTTGTCAGCGCTTGTTAATGAATACGTGATTGCTTCATATAAACCAGCGCCTTCTAGGAAGCGACGTACTTTACGACGTTTCGTTTGAGCTGATGTTAATTTACCACGAGTCATCGTTCCAGAAGGCAATGTAACTGGAATGTGGTCATAACCGTATAGACGACCCACTTCTTCTACTAAGTCTTCTGAAATTGTAATATCAGGACGACGTGCTGGTACATTCACATGGAATGTGCCTTCTACTTCTGTGAATGGGAATTTCAAGTTTGTGAACATTGTACCCATTTCACTTGCAGAAATATCTGTACCTAATACACGGTTTACTTTCTCAGCTGTAACAGATACTGTACGCTCTTGTACTTGTAAGTTATCAGCTTCTACTACGCCTTCAAGCGCTTCTCCGCCAGCGTATTTCGCCATTAAAGCAGCTGCGTGTTGAATCGCTTCGAATGTACGTGTTGGGTCGATTCCTTTTTCAAAACGTGCACTTGATTCACTACGAAGACCTAAGTCTTTTGATGTACGGCGCACTGTTTGACCTGCAAAGTATGCAGACTCAATTAGAACGTTTACTGTATCGCTATCAACTTCAGAATCAGCTCCGCCCATTACACCAGCAACCGCTAAAGCTTTTGTGCCGTTTGTAATTACAAGATGGTGCTCTTGTAACGTACGCTCTTGATCATCTAACGTTTGAATCTTTTCGCCTTCTTTCGCTAGACGAACAACGATTTCTTTTGAACCTAATTTATCGTAATCGAATGCATGTAACGGTTGACCGTATTCCATTAAAATGTAGTTTGTAATATCAACTACATTGCTAATTGGACGAATGCCAGCTGCCATAAGGCGCGTTTGCATCCACATTGGTGATGGACCAATCTTTACGTTCTTCACCATTTTCGCAATGTATAATGGGTTTTCTTCTTTCGCTTCTACACTTACAGAAATGTAGTCAGAAGTTTTTTCTGCTGTTTCTTGTAAGTCGATAGCTGGAAGTTTTACTTCACGGCCATAAATAGCAGCTACTTCATATGCAACACCTAACATGTTTAAGCAATCTGCACGGTTTGGTGTTAAACCAAGCTCAAGTACTTCATCATGTAAGTTTAAAATTTCAAGTGCATCTGCACCAACTTCAGCGTCACTTGGGAAGATGAAGATACCATCTGCATATTCTTTTGAAACTAATTTCCCATCAATGCCAAGTTCTTGAAGAGCACAAACCATCCCATGAGAAGCTTCACCGCGTAGTTTCGCTTTTTTAATTTTGAAGTTACCAGGAAGTACAGCGCCAACTTTTGCAACTGGTACTTTTAAACCTTTTGCAATATTAGCAGCTCCACAAATAATTTGTACTGGCTCTTCTTCACCGATATCGATTAAGCATTTGCTTAATTTGTCAGCTTCTGGGTGTTTTTCACATTCTAATACGTGACCAACTACAACACCTTTTACACCTTTATTTAATACTTCAACGCCTTCTACTTCAATACCACTTTTCGTGATTTTGTCTGCTAGTTCTTGTGCTGTTACATCTTTAATATCTACATACTCTTGTAACCAACGATATGATACGAACATATTTATCCTCTCCTTCCCTTACGCTCGTTTGAATTGTTGTAAGAAACGTACATCATTTGTATAGAAATGACGAATGTCATCAACGCCGTATTTCAACATTGCGATACGCTCTGCGCCCATACCGAATGCGAAACCTTGATATTCTTTTGAATCATAACCAGCCATTTCAAGTACGTTCGGATGAACCATACCTGCGCCTAAAATTTCGATCCAGCCAGTTCCTTTACAAGTGCCGCAACCTTTGCCGTGACACATCATACAAGAAATATCCATCTCTACAGATGGCTCTGTGAATGGGAAGAAACTTGGACGAAGACGGATTTCACGGTCTTCACCGAACATCTTTTTCACGAATACTTGCAGTGTACCTTTTAAATCACTCATACGAATGTTTTTATCAATGACAAGACCTTCAATTTGCATGAACTGGTGTGAATGTGTCGCGTCATCGTCATCGCGGCGATACACTTTACCAGGACAAATAATTTTAATTGGGCCTTTTTCTTTATTATTTTCCATCGTACGTGCTTGCACAGAAGATGTATGTGTACGTAGTAACGTTTCTTCTGTAATGTAGAATGTATCTTGCATATCACGTGCTGGGTGATCTTTCGGTAAGTTTAGTGCCTCGAAGTTGTAGTAGTCTTTTTCTACTTCTGTTCCTTCAGCTACTTCATAACCCATACCGATGAATACATCTTCAATTTGTTCAACAACTGATGTTAACGGATGGTGACAACCTGTTTCAACAGGACGACCTGGTAATGTTACATCAATTGTTTCAGTAGCTAATTTCGCCTCAATTACTGCTTTTTCTAAGTTGCCAATTTTGTCTTCTAGACGCGTTTGAATCGCTTCACGTACTTCATTTACTAATGCTCCCATACGTGGACGCTCTTCTGCTGATAATTTTCCCATGCCGCGTAATACTTCTGTAATTGGGCCTTTTTTCCCTAAATACGCTACGCGTACGTCGTTTAAGCCCTTTAGCTCTTTCGCTTCTTCAATAAGCTCTAACGCTTTTTGTTTTAGCTCTTTTAAACGTGCTTCCATTTGGAACCCTCCTAATTTTAAAAATAAAAAAACCTCGCTCCCAAAAAGGGACGAGGTAAATTCGCGGTACCACCCTAAATTGACAGAACAAGTCTGCCCACTCATTAGTTATAACGATCAATTCTGACCGGAACGCCTTTACATATAAATGGTCCTGGCGTCAACTCCAGAGGTGAATTCACTTCCGTCTACCATAAGAATGCTTTCAGTCTACGGCACTCTCTCCCTATACGGCGATTTTGTAAGCTACTCTTCTCTATCAACGTTTTTCGTTATTTAACTTTTATTGTATGTTCATTACAAACATATACTTCAACTTATTATAAGAAGTTTTTTATTTGTTCGCAACTGGGCTTTGTAAATAATACGTTAAAATCCCTGCTGCAACCGCAACATTTAATGATTCTGCCCCGCCGTAAATCGGAATATACAAGTTTTGATCACTTTTCGCAAGAATTTCTTGGCGTACGCCGCTTCCTTCATTTCCTACAATTAATGCAAAACTTCCTGTCGGTGTTACTTCACCAAATGGAACTCCATTTTCAAGAGCCGTTCCATATACAGGGACGTTATTTTCTTTTAACTTGTCTACCCACTCTTCTAAGTTCCCTTTTACAATCGGTAAGTGAAAAATAGAACCTTGTGTAGAGCGTAGTACTTTACTATTATAAACATCAACGCACCCTTCTCCAAGCACAACGGCATGAATACCAGCTGCATCAGCTGTACGAATAATCGTTCCCAAATTACCTGGGTCTTGAAGGCCGTCTAATAAAAGAAACTTCCCATCAGTAAGAGCTACTTCTTTCTCATGTTTCTCACAAACAGCAAATACGCCTTGCGTCGTTTCTGTTTCGCGAAGTACTTTTACAATTGCTTCAGGCACAATATACATTTCAACATCATTAACTGTCCAATCTTTCGGAAGATCTGTCTGATCTGAAACGATAAGTTCTGTTACAACTCCCGCCTTTAACGCTTCCTCTACTAAATGGAATCCTTCTACAAAAAATAAACCTTTTTTATCGCGCTCTTTTTTCGTCTGCAGCTTTTTCCACTGCTTCACACGCGGGTTTTGTACTGAATCAATGTTTTTCATAATATGTATTTCCCTCTCTTCTTGTCTTATCATTATAGCCTATTTCCCATACATATTTACATAAAAAAGAACAAAAACTAACGTCAGTTTCAATTCTGAAGAAGAGGTGAAGATAATGAGTTTTAATTTACGTGGCGCTGTGTTAGCGAATGTATCTGGAAATTCACAAGACCAATTACAAGAAACGATTGTCGATGCAATTCAAAGCGGTGAAGAAAAAATGCTCCCAGGTCTTGGCGTTTTATTTGAAGTCATTTGGAAAAATGCTGATGAAAATGAAAAACACGAAATGTTAGGAACACTGGAGCAAGGATTAAAAAAATAAACAATAAAAGGTCACCTTAGAAAAAACTAAGGTGATTTTTTTATGCCCACAAAATTTTTCTTCTCCTAAACATTTCTACTTTACTAAAAGCTAATTGATGGAGTACAATGTTCAAAATACATTTAAACCGATTGATTTTCTTCATATACATCAATGGACAAAAGGAGTGAATGTTTTATGCACCGTATTACGCTTGAACAAATTTTTAAACATCACATTACACAAAAATATGTAAACCGTTCTGGAATGGTCCACGCGATTGCTGTCGCTTACCATGCGTTTCACTTAGCTAAAAAGCATCACGCCTCAGTCGATGCTGCGACAAAGGCTGGTTTCCTTCATGATATCGGACATCACACATGGTACAGTGAGGGAGAATGGGACTATGACTTGTATAAAAAGAATGATATACATGCGATTAAAGGAGCGGAAAGAGCTCATAAATTGCTTATTAGATTAGGGGAACACCCAAAACTAGCAAAAGAAATTTCTGTTGCAATTCTTCTGCACACTGATTCTTTCCTACTAGAACAAACGCTTGAAAGAACACCTCTACAAAACGTTATTAAGTGGGCAGATGAAGCCGATGAAGAGCCAGGCGGAGCACACCATTATAGAACGATTTCTTATGAAAAAGCACTAAAAGCAATGCAACAGTTAGATCGATTGGTAGAGCGTGAATTGCAAATAGAGCAATCGAAATCGAATAACAAAACAGAACATAGTTACCAATGAGAAAGAGGCATCACTACAGAGTGATACCTCTTTTATTATTTTCCCCTAAAAAACACACGGAATATTTCAAATTTGAATCTTGTATGTAATATTTAAACGTAACATTCCAAATTCAAATCAACTATAATTTTATATATAAATATAAAGAGGTGATTTGAACATATGCAACCCGCTACACAAATTCCACACGAACAGAAAAACTCCATGTCATGGTTACAATTTCTTGGAGTTTTATTCATTCTCTTTCCGTGTCTCTCATTAATAAATATACTCTTTACATTTTTACCTATTGAGTTATATGGCTACATTAACCCAGATACAAATAAACCTTTGCTTGAATCTATAGAAAATGTAAGTTATGAATTAGTTGCCCTACTTTTACTAATCGTATATATCATGAAATATAAACCACTGAAAGAACTAGTATTACCTACATTCGATTTTCGAGTTTTAAAATCTTTTCAGATGTACATCTATGTTCTCATTTATTATGTACTCACCCTGTTTGTAGATATGTTTGTATTAGATAAATTATTTCCTTCATCCGTACAAGAACAGTCTGATGCATTGCAACTTTCAACACTAGAGCACTATCCACTTCTCTTACTTCTAGCTGGTGGGATTTTTGCACCTATTTTTGAAGAGCTTGTATGCAGAGGTATTCTTCTTCGTTTTTTCGAAGAGAAGTTTACCTTTTGGCCAGCTGTAATTCTCTCAAGTTTAATTTTCGGGATTGCTCATACGTACTCTGTGGGAATTATGGTTAGTGCATTTATGACGGGATTATTCGCTTGTTTATTGTACAAACAAACTAAATCTATTATTCCAGCTATACTATTACATATTTTGACTAATATAATCGCCTTTTCAACGTAAAGAAGAGGTATCATCACGATACCTCTTTCACTCTTTTATAACAACGTCAAACTGTTGGCAGCTCATGTCTATGCCTAATTTATTTTTCATTCGTTAAGGAGTTATTACACATGGAATCTACCGGATTATTTATTTGGCTTATCTTAGCCCCTATTTTATTGTTATGTGAAATCATCGTTGGTATTTTTTTAATTGCTGCCGGAATTAAATATCGTAAATTACTTACCATTATAGCGGGATTAATTAGCGTATTATTTATCGTTGTTCCTATCATTTGTATAGGAACCGGAATAGATTTAGAGCAGAAACTCCCAATTTCAGGAACTTTATATTGGAGCTTCTTCCTTTTAGCTGGCCTATTAGCTATTATAAGCGGGAGACAATTAACACATATTCGTTCTATGGGGATAATTTTGTTTATAACGGGATTATGCTCTTTGACTGCTTATCATCTTTTATATTTAACTACATGAAAACATAAAAAAGCAGGGAAATTAATTCCCTGCTTTTTTATTTCGTTTATTGCCTGATGGTAAGAAGAAAGATAACACCCAAGCAATACCTGCTAATATTGTTGCAATTAAGAAGGCATCGTTAATACCGTTAATTGCAGATAGCTTTGAAATTTGTCCGAATAATAGTTGCGTGCTCATCGCATCTCCTGCTTGAGCTGACCCGGCTAATGCCGCTAAGCTTTGGCCCATACCGTGTACTTTATCAACTAAAATTGGGTTTGACGTTGTTAACATATTGCCGTAATCCGCTACGTGAGCAGTAGTTTGTTGCGTCATAAGTGTGATTAATATCGCTGTTCCAATTGAACCAGCTACTTGTCTTGACGTATTTTGCGTTGCTGTACCGTGAGAAATTAATTTCATCGGCAGTGCGTTCATACCGGCTGTCATAATTGGCATCATAATGAATGACATACCAATTGAACGTATAATATAATCCGTCATAATAACGCTATACGGTGTATCCATTGATAACGTTGTAAATTTATATGTCGCAAATGTTGTAATGGCTAATCCGACAATTGCTAACGGACGAATACCATACTTATCAAATAGTTTACCTGCAACTGGTCCCATAATTCCCATAATTAATGATCCTGGAAGTAATAATAAACCTGATTCCATTGGTGTAAAACCACGAATGTTTTGCAAGTATACTGGAAGTAATAACATACCTCCGAATAATGCCATCGTTACGATTGCGTTAATTACTAATGTGAAAGTGAACGTTGGATATTTAAACACTTGTAAATCAAGCATTTTATTGTCCGTTGTTAGCTCTCTCCAAATAAATACAGCTAAACCAATGACACCGATGATAAGTGTTATAACAACTTCTGCACTAGTCCAGCCATTATTTCCAGCTTCACTAAATCCGTACAGTAAGCTACCTAGTCCAATACTTGAACTAATAACACCGAATACATCTAACTTTGTTTTAGACACCGGCTGTGCTAGTGTAAAGAATTTTAAAGATAAGAACGTAATAATTAAACCGATCACAAACATACCGTAGAACATTAAGTTCCAGCTATAATTTTCAATTACCCAACCTGTTATAGTTGGTCCGATAGCTGGTGCTAAAATCATTGCTACCCCTAGTAATCCCATCGCTGCTCCGCGCTTATGAGGAGGGAATAATGTCATGAAGATATTCATACCAACTGGCATTAAAATACCTGCACCGACCGCTTGAATAATGCGGCCCGTCATCATCATTGTAAAGTTACCTGATGTAGCACAAATGATAGATCCTACCGTGAAGAATAACATTGCGGCTACGAATAATTTACGATACGTAAATCGTGAAACTAAAAAGGCACTAATTGGTACTAAAATTCCGTTTACAAGCATGAAGCCTGTAATTAACCATTGGGCCGTTGAAGTTGATACGTTAAATTCGTTCATTAACGGAGGCAATGCAACATTAATGATCGTTTGATTTAAAATAGAAATGAACATACCAAGAATTAATACAGTTACAACTGCCTTTACATTCACATTCTCTATCGGCAATTGTCTCTTCAGCATTTCTTTTTCCTGTTTTACTTGCTCTTGCTTCCCTGTTTCTAATTCCACTACGTTAGAAGCTTCTGTTTCTTGTTCTTGTTTAATTTCTTTCTCTACTGTTTCTACCTTACTTACTTCTATTTTACTTGCGGCTGGGACTTGTTCTTCTCCCACGTTCGTTTTTTTCTTTCGTAAAAGACGATTTACAAGGAAGAAGACGATTATACAAAATAGTGCATATCCTACAATTGTAATTGAGGACATCTCATCTCCCCCTTACTTATGAATACGAACTGACACATTCATTCCAGGAACAATATTTACTGATTTACTATGGTCTAGAGAAATTTTAACTGGTACAACTTGCTTTACTTTCGTATAGTTCGCTGTTGCGTTACTTGATGGTAACATTGAGAATGTATTTGCTGTTGTTAATCCAACTTGTTCTACTTTTCCTGTTAACGTTGTATCTGGGTATGCATCTACATACACATCTACTGTTTGGCCTTTTTGAACATCATCAATAGTTGTTTCTTCAATGTTTGCTGTTACCCATAAGTTATTCATATCAAATGCGTAAGCAATTGGGCTACCTGCTCCAACGAACGCATTTGTTGTTGCGTTTGATTGTACAAGCGTTGCATTTTGCGGAATTGTTACGTCTACTGTTTGTTCTCCATTTGCCGCCGCTACAGTAACAGCACCTAATTTATCGTTCTCATTGTAATTTTTTCCTACTTCAGCTTTCCAGTCGGTTAATTTACCTGCTACTGGTGACGCAATTGGAATTACCTTTCCGTCAATTTTTGCATTGTCTGTTTTTAAATAGTTTTCTGTTTGATTGTAATAGTAATAACCGCCAATACCGCCGCCAACTAATACAATCAATGTGATAATGTTGATAATTACCATTCTTCGAAACTGATTCATTGCATTCCTCTCCTTATATCGCATATAATTTTTTTCTAAACTATTTACATCCTTATTGTTTATATTGTTTAATTGTTAATTATATTAACTTTTAAACAAAAAAATCACACCATCTGCAGTGTAAACTGTAATTCGTCTGCCTGCGAGCGGTGCTGATTACTGAAGGACTATCGTTTATAATTATAAATAATTATTTTGAATCTACAACCGACAATTTAAGTATGAAATGTCGGTTAAACAACAATATAATATAAATGTGTTGTTTAAGTGTGAA
>NZ_BOQD01000065.1 GCF_018332515.1 Bacillus hominis
TTTTTATCATTTCCACTAAATGAAGAAGATGAAGAGATGATGTCTTTTTATAAACATGAATTGGAACGACAAAAAAGAATAATGAAAACGTTTGTATGTATGAATAAACCTGGTGTAAAAAAGAAAGATGAAATTGATTTATTTAAAGATGGTTTTGAGGGAACAGAAATGTTTAATAGTAAGGAGGAGAAACTTATTCAAGCTGAGTGGGTGGATGAAGAAACAATTCGAATTACACCGTTTCCATTTAAAAAAGAATTTCATGCGTATGTAAAATATAAAACTATAAATAAACATGAAATTGAAGAAAAAGGGATTGCAAAGGAGGATAGAGAATCGGAAGTTCAGAAGCAAACGATATATTTTATACAATAGAGAGGGCATAACAAGAAAAAGGAATGATCTCACTTTATGAGTCATTCCTTTTAGAAATAAATTAACTTACACGTTTTTTATTTAATTCCTTTAATTTTTCTGCTTGTAGAAACCGATTTGTTTCAGCGACAACTACACCACTTAATCCAATAAGGCCAATTAGGTTTGGAATTGCCATAAGTCCATTTGCAATATCAGCAAATGTCCATACGATGCCTAGCTTTAAATTAGCACCAATAGCAATCATCACGATGAAAATTGCTTTATAATATCGAACAGCACCTTCTCCAAATAAATAAGCGACGCATTTCTCACCGTAATACGACCAGCCTAAAATAGTAGAGTAGGCGAATAAAATAATAGCAATACCAAGGATCATACTACCAGCGGTGCCGAATACAGACTGGAATGCAAGTGTTGTAGCTTCAACACCGGTTTTACCTGATTTCCATGCCCCTGTTGTAATTAATACAAGTCCTGTAATTGTACAAACAATAAACGTATCTAGAAAAGTACCAGTCATAGAAACGAGTGCTTGCTTTGCAGGTGAATCAGTTTTTGCTGCAGCGGCTGCGATAGGAGCACTCCCTAAACCAGCTTCGTTCGCAAATACACCGCGAGCCATTCCGATTTGAATAGCAGATGCAACTGTTGCACCAATAAAACCACCAGCAGCTGCTGTACCTTGAAATGCACCAGAAAAAATAAGTGAAAATGCTTCTGGAATTTGATCAAAGTGATAGAAAATAATAATAAGACCAGCAATTATATAAAAGAAAGCTTTAATAGGAACGATAAATCCCGTCACTTTCCCGATTTTTTTTACACCGCCTAAAATGACAATAGCGATTAAAAATGACATTAATATACCAGTTAAAGCAGGGGGAAAAGAGAAATTAATTCGCATTGCCTCTGCAACTGAGTTAGATTGCACCATATTACCGATACCGAAAGAAGCAGTTGTACCGAATATAGCGAATAAAACAGCAAGCCATTTCTTACCTAAGCCCCGCTCTAAATAATACATCGGTCCACCTGAGTATTCACCATTTTCATTACTAACACGGTATTTCACCGCAAGGATTGCCTCGGCATACTTTGTTGCCATTCCGAACAAAGCGGTAATCCACATCCAAAAGATAGCGCCGGGTCCACCAATTGTCACAGCGGTTGCGACACCGGCTATATTTCCCATACCAATCGTTGCAGCCATAGCTGTCATGAGCGCCTGGAAGTGACTAATATCTCCAGAAGAAGATGTATCTTCTGATTTTTTAAATGCAAGTTTATGAGCGTATAATAGTTTACTAAACTGTAAACCTTTTAGACGCACTGTGAGAATGATTCCAGTTCCGACTAGTAGCAATAAAGTCGGTAATCCCCACACATAATGATTCATTTGTTCTAATACTTTACTTACTGTCTCCATCTTTATTCTCCTTTTTTTAGAAAAAATAAAAACCACTTCAAGTAAATGAAATGGTCTCTGGAGAAACAAGGGATAGAAAAATAAACCGATACAAATCGGCTTTTTCTTTCGCTTGTCTCTGTCCTTTTACCTGAGAGATTATCCGCTAAAGTAGCGGATTTGCTCCTTCGGTGCTCGTTTTCCTCCGCGCTATACAAAAGCGAGAGGGAGTCTCTCCAGAGATTCGTCCCCATGCAGTTCTACTTGTAACCAAGACCTGAGAGTTTCAAAGTTCGTTTAACAACTTCTTGCCCCGTCGGTAGATCAATAGATCTTCTCCTGAATGGTTCATCCGAATTATAAAATTAATAACTTAAACGCATTGAATGTAAGGAAATATACATAATCAATAAAAACATTATAGATAGACATTAAGTAGAATGCAATCATTTTTTATTTTGAAATAGTAAAAATACTTGTTTTTTTGATATTCCTAATCTATCTTCTATTTCATTTAAAGTAGACAAAGCGATTACAATATGTTGATCTGCAAGCCCTAAAGCATGCTTTGTATTTTCAATTGTTTCATTGGTTGAAGTAGAATTGTTGTATCCGTCTATAATCAAATCTGCTGCATTTTTCATGAAATTAGAAGCGGCCTTAAATTCAGTTGTGAAATAGACTAGTTGCTTTTGTATATGTGGTTCCGTTATATTTTCTTCGTTTTTCATAGTGTCTATTTCTTTAATAATTGTTTCATATTGTTTGGAAACAGCATTCATTGTAACTAATAGTTTGTTTTTATCTACTGAATCTCCGTTTGTGTTAATCTCTTCCCAGGCAGGCAACCAATCTTTCTCAATTATGTCATTATAATTAGTAGTTAATTCATTCATTTTAGGTTGTAATTGAGTTCGGAAAGTTGTGGTATCAACGGTTTCTACAGTTGTTTTTTTAGCATTTTTTCGATCTTTAGCTGCGTAGAAAATAGTGCCGGAAATAATAAGAATAGAAACCAAAAGCAGCCATTTGTTTAAAAGTAATTTCTTCAATATATAAATCCTCCAAATTCTAAAAACTTATAATATATAATAATAATGTTAATGAGGGCAAAGAGTATAGTACAGAAGTGATTTGAATTACGTTTATTCTATACACGAATAATTAAAACTAGTAAAATAATGAAGATATTATGTAAGAAAAGAGGATTTTTAGTGGGAACGAAAAGAAAAAAACGAGCTTCAAGTATTGCAACGGCTATGTTATTAGTTGGTTTACTTGCACTCATATATATGAGCAAAGAATCCAAAATTGAAGATTTTCCAGTACCAATGTCAGCAATACATGTTAATGATGATAATAAAGAGACTTATCAATATATAAGTGTTATGCCTATTACGGAGGCAAACGGATGGGAGAACTTAGGGGAAAACGGACATACTGTTAGTTTTAAAAAAGGGAATCGGAAAGTAACTGTATTACATTATCCGGGAGAGATTATTTATTATTTATTTGAGCAATAGATATACAAGGGAGATAAGATTGAGATGTAATTCGTATAGGGTTACATCTTTTTATATTCGGAATTATTTGAAATGAAAATAGATAGATGGTTTGATAGATATAGTGCTAAAAAATGATTGTTTGTATATTTGTACAAAAGTAAAAATCTTTAGTTACCATAGTTTTATTATGTAAATTGATTATTGTAAGAGAGAGATTGTATTATAGGGGGAAATTAGAAATGTTACTAAAAACAATTTACTGTAAAGTGGAAGAAGAGAAAAGGGAATTGTTTTCTGATGCGCAAGAAAAGTGGCGTGACTTACAGCATTTAGATGGATTTCATGGACAATTTGGTGGGTGGAATGAAGACGAGGCATGTGTATATACTTTATGGGAAGATAAAAATGCATATCAATCATTTATGAATGGTGCTCACGATACAATTTATTTAAATAGTAATCAAAAAGATACGTTTCTTTCATGTGAAATTGAACTATTTCAAACGTTGTATGATATAAATGATATTCCTTTGAAAGATGTTATTACACAAGGATCTTTTGTAAGAGTTGCAATTTGTGACGTGAAAGAAGGAAAAGAAAATCATTTTTTACATAAGCAAGAAATAATTTGGAATAAAGGAATGGAAAAAGCAAAAGGGATGTTAGGTGGAGTAGTTGGGAAGTCTTTAAAAAATGAAAATCGTTACATAGTGTTAACTTATTGGAAAGATGAAGTAGCACATGAACGTTATATGAAAGAAATTTTCCCTGAGTTATATCAGTTAGCAAATGTAAATGAGTATGTTGAAAGTATAAATGGAAAGAAAATTATTCGGAATGAAGAATGGTCTGTTGCCGCTTCGAAATAAAGTTAGAACTTGTTAAAGTAGCTGGTTTAGATAAAGTTGATATAGAACATTAGTTCTTGTATAATTGTTTTGTACAAGAACAAGAGGGGGAGTTAAAATGGGTAAAGTTTTAAGATTTGAAATTCAAGTTCCAAACCCTGAAGAAGCTATTCAATTTTATACAAAAAGTTTTGGATGGAAGTTTGAAAAAATGCCTGGGCCACATGACTATTGGTTCATAATTACAGGTGAAAGTGATAGACCCGGTATCGATGGTGGACTAATGAAATCCCCTGATGGTGCTACTAGGACGACTAATTCGATTGAAGTACCTTCAGTTGATGAGTACATAGATAAAGTTATTGAAAATGGTGGACAAGTAGTTGTACCTAAAACTGCTATTCCTAATATGGGTTACTTTGCTTATTGTATAGATAATCAAGGGCTTATTTTTGGAGTATGTGAAGAAAATATTGAAGCGTAAAAAATTAGGGATTTTGAGATTATTTTGTTTGTCGAACGATATTGAATGATCTTTTCAATTAAAGATTATTATTAAAAACCCTTTTGTATAAAAACTAGTATTATTTGAGCTGAAGAAGGATCCATTTTGATTATTTTCAAAAGGATTCTTTTTTTTGTATTTCACATATTACGAGTTATTTAGGCATTATTAATCAAATTTACATCGGTATATTATCTATGAAAAAAGTAAATAAATGATGTTATATTCAAATGTAAATCTATGGACTGCAAAATAGTTTAAAGTGAAAAGGAAAAGAGGAGCAATTATTTTCTCATAAACATGTAATTAAAGGAAGACGTCATATACCCTTTCATGTTAATATATTTAAGTTATAATAGGAGGCTTACCCTTTTTTATTGTAGGGTAGAAGCAGTGTGAGCTTGAAATTTTTTTTAGAAAAGGATGTGCCTAATTTGCGTATAAATAAATTTATTAGTGAAGCTGGAAAAGCGTCTCGACGTGGAGCAGATAAACTAATTAATGAAAGAAGAGTAATTATTAACGGTAAGGTTGCAAAAATTGGTGACCAAGTAAATCCAGGTGATGACGTGCGCGTAAATGGAGAGCAACTTCGTATTGCTCGAGATCATGTGTATATAGCTTTAAATAAACCAGTAGGTATTACATGTACGAGTGAAAAAGCTGTAAAAGGTAATATTATCGATTTAGTGAATCATCCTTTACGAATTAGTCATATTGGACGTCTTGATAAAGACTCAGACGGCTTAATTTTGTTAACGAATGATGGCGATATTGTTAATGAGATTTTACGTGCTGAAAACAAGCATGAGAAAGAATATATCGTTTCAGTAGATAAGCCGATTACATCGGAGTTTTTAGAGAAAATGGCAGCAGGGGTTAAAATTTTAGATACAAAAACTCTTCCTTGTGAGATCACACAGTTATCAAAATATGAGTTCAAAATTATTTTAACACAGGGGCTAAATCGTCAAATTCGCCGTATGTGTGAAGCTTTAGGTTATCAAGTATAC
Source organism: Bacillus hominis (assembly GCF_018332515.1). Taxonomy (GTDB): domain Bacteria; phylum Bacillota; class Bacilli; order Bacillales; family Bacillaceae_G; genus Bacillus_A; species Bacillus_A hominis. The sequence goes on from NZ_BOQD01000065.1 coordinate 5,655, forward strand.
ACGTTAAAACGTACGAGAATTATGAATATTGAGTTGAATAATTTACCAGTCGGACAGTGGAGAGATTTATCGAAAAAAGAGAAAAAACGCCTATTTTCAGACTTAAATTACGAACCACAAGATTGGTAATAAAGAGAAGGGGAAACCAAAAATGGATTTTTGGTTTCTTTTTTTATTGGCTCTGTTAAAGGTGTAGCTACAAAATATCTGGATAACTACCTTTTTTGGTTCTTGTTTGTCGATAGTCGTAGTAATGAAAGCACTAAACATAATATTAAGGAATTCTATTATCGTCGTTTGTATTTGAAATGTCAGATACTTATGAGAGTTTACGTTTATTTAAGTTTATCGTGTAATTGTTCATTCTTAGGCAAATAAAAAATGATTATCGTTCACCCCTTAAAATGGTAAAATCATATTTGGAGGTGGAATTGTGAAAATATTTAGTATATTATCAATAACCTTTATGGTTATAGGGCTATTATTATTCGGATTAAATTGGATAATAGTTGGCTATTCTGAACCCATTGTCCTTTTAGGCTTTATTTCTTCTTTAGTAGGAATTGTACTAAGTTTTATAGCAATTGCTAAACGGGAAGTGGGAACCATAAAATTCATATCACTTATTTCTTTCTTTGTTGTTATGTTTTTAATTACTTGGTTTGAACCATTTCAGGTTCTTCGTATTATTACTTGGCTAAAAAGTAGCTCTTAATAGCGAAAATATAGGAATTAGTGGGAAACCTTTAAACTTAGGTTTCTCACTAATTTATTTAAAAATCAACATTAAAATTTAACAAAGCCTTGTTATTAAATAAAAAATGTTTTTTAAACACTTGCAAAAATAAAATGAATAAGATATAGTAAATAACAATTAATGGATGTACCTTTAAAAGCAAAGAAAAGGACACGAGTTATTTTAAACGGTTATACAGAGAGGGAAGAAAAGCTGAGAACTTCCTAACGCAGAAAAATAACTTACCACCTTAGAGCTGCACTGGGGAAATTAAGTATCTAGTGCCGTGTAAGCGACGTTACCGCAAAAGAAGCCATTATGTTTTTTTGTAATGGGAATCTGGGTGGAACCACGAATATAAGCATATTCGTCCCTATTTACTAGGGATGAATATGCTTTTTTGCATTCAATTTCATAATAAGCGAAGAAAAGGACACGAGTTATTTTACCCGGTTATACAGAGAAGGAAGGAAAGCTGAGAACTTCCTAACGCAGAAAAATAACTTACCACCTTAGAGCTGCACTGGGGAAACAAAGTATCTAGTGCCGTGTAAACGACGTTACCGTAAAAGAAGCCATTGCAATTTGTGATGGGAATCTGGGTGGAACCACGGGTAAAAGCACGCTCGTCCCTATTTTAGGGATGAGTGTGCTTTTTATTATGAAATGGAGAGATGGAAAATGAAAGAGCAAATGATTGAAATTAAATTTCCAGATGGTAATGTAAAAGAGTTTTCAAGGGGAATTACTTTAGAAGACATCGCTGGATCAATTAGTAGTAGTTTGAAAAAGAAAGCAGTCGCAGGAAAAGTAGACGATCAGTTATTTGATTTACGCCGTAATATTGAAGAAAATGCGAATGTTGAAATCATTACTATGGATTCAGATGAAGGAGTAAAAATTGCAAGACACTCCGCTGCACATATTTTAGCTCAAGCTGTAAAAAGAATGTATGGTGACATAAACCTGGGGGTAGGGCCTGTTATTGAAAATGGGTTTTATTATGATATGGATCTTCCAAACAGTGTAAACGTAGAAGACTTACCGAAAATCGAAAAAGAAATGAAAAAGATTATAAATGAAAATGTAAAGATAGAACGAGTAGAGGTCTCTCGAGAAGAAGCAAAAAAACTGTTTCAAGAAATGAACGATCACTTGAAATTAGAACTTTTAGAAGCAATTCCTAATGAGGAAAGTGTAACACTATATAAACAAGGTGAATTTGTAGATTTATGTAGAGGACCACATTTACCATCAACAGGTTATTTGAAAGCATTTCAATTAACAAACGTTTCCGGTGCATATTGGCGAGGTGATAGTAATAATCAAGTGCTTCAGCGTATATATGGCGTTGCATTTGCTTCTCAAAAAGAATTAGAAGAGTATTTGCATTTTGTTGAAGAGGCAGCAAAAAGAAACCACCGTAAGTTAGGTAATGAACTTGAGTTATTTATGTTTTCTGAAGAGTCTCCGGGAATGCCATTTTATTTACCGAAAGGCCAAATTATTCGTAATGAATTAGAAGCATTTTTAAGAGAAATTCAAAAAGAGTACAATTATCAAGAAGTACGCACTCCATTCATGATGAACCAAGAAGTATGGGAGAGATCAGGGCATTGGGGCCATTATAAAGATAATATGTATTTCTCAGAAGTAGACAATAAAAGTTTTGCATTAAAACCGATGAACTGTCCAGGACATATGCTTATGTTTAAAAATAAATTACATTCTTATCGCGAATTACCGATTCGCATGTGTGAGTTCGGTCAAGTGCATCGACATGAATTTAGTGGCGCTTTAAACGGATTATTAAGAGTTCGTACTTTCTGTCAAGATGATGCTCATTTATTTGTAACTCCGGAACAAATTGAAGATGAAATTAAATCAGTAATGGCGCAAATTGATTACGTATATAAAACTTTTGGATTCGAATATGAAGTAGAGCTTTCTACTCGTCCAGAAGATTCAATGGGTGACGATAAATTATGGGAGCAAGCAGAAGCGGCATTAGAAAATGTATTACATTCATTGAATTATAAATATAGACTAAATGAAGGTGACGGTGCATTTTACGGACCGAAAATTGATTTCCATATTAAAGATGCTTTAAATAGAAGTCATCAGTGCGGAACAATCCAGCTCGATTTCCAAATGCCAGAGAAATTTGATTTGAATTATATAGATGAGAAGAATGAAAAGAGAAGACCAGTTGTCATCCACCGCGCTGTATTAGGATCTTTAGACCGCTTTTTAGCAATATTAATTGAACACTTTGGAGGCGCATTCCCATTGTGGGTGGCACCGGTTCAAGTGAAAGTAATTCCAGTTTCAAATGCAGTTCATGTACAATATGCAAATGAGGTTGCAGACAAGTTAGCACAAGCTGGAATTCGAGTTGAGCGAGATATAAGAGAGGAAAAATTAGGATATAAAATAAGAGAAGCACAAATGCAAAAAGTTCCTTATGTTCTCGTTATTGGGGATAAGGAAATGGAAAGCGAAGCTGTAAATGTACGAAAATATGGTGAAGAGAAATCAGAAGTTATTGAATTAGATGCGTTTGTGGAAAGTATGAAAGAGGAAATAAAAAATAGGAACTGCGATTGATAATAAAACAAACCATTAATATGTAATACTGAATTTAAAGTAATTAAAGATATATACGATATACGACACGACGACGCATGTTGTTTAACAAAGTAGTTTTAAGGTGTATCAACACTTTGCTTGATACGCCTATTTTTTATGGCTTTTATCACTACATTCATCAAAACGACAAATATATTGCTTTGAAATAACGTTGTTTCTGTAATATTTAAAGAATAGCGTTATATAAAATGACAATAAAGTTATTTAAATTTAAAAACTTAAATAAGCATAACCCCATTCTAAATGTAGGACGGGGTTAATGTCTGTTTTTATTGAGTGTATTCGTCGCTTTTATACTCCAAAATATCACCTGGTTGACAATTTAGAGTCTTACATATCGCTTCTAATGTTGAAAAACGAACCGCTTTTGCTTTCCCATTTTTCAGAATGGAAAGATTCGCCATCGTAATCCCGACCCTCTCGGAAAGCTCCGTTACGCTCATTTTTCGTTTTGCTAACATCACATCAATATTAATAATAATTGCCATATCCTCCACCTCAGACCGTTAAATCATTTTCTGATTTTATTTTAATAGCTTCTTGTAAAAGTCTTTGGAGAACAGCAGCAAAAACGGCGATCACTATAGAGGCGAAAATAATGACCAATCCGATTGGTATGAAACTTGGAGGGTCAATTTTTTTCGCCATGAGATAGTAGAGTGGCATACCTAGCAAGTACAAGGTACTGATCGTGATGGCACAGTATTTTATATTCTTTAAAGCCTTTACCGATAATTCCGAGAACGCTTGGTTCTTATCAATATAGCTTAAAAGTTTAAAAGCTTGATAC
>NZ_BOQD01000066.1 GCF_018332515.1 Bacillus hominis
ACCCCATGCCCATCAACTTAAGAATTTTCACTACCCCCAAGTGACAAAAAACGTTATTCTTTCTAAAAAGCTAGCTAGAAAGGGTGACATTTTTTATGAATCTTTCGATTCAAGATGAATTACAACTATTTTCTGAAGAACTGTATCGTCATTTAACCCCTTCTCTTTTGGAAGAACTCGCAAAAGAATTAGGTTTTGTAAAAAGAAAACGAAAGTTTTCTGGAAATGAATTAGCTACCATATGTATTTGGGTAAGTCAACGTACAGCGAGTGACTCGCTTGTTCGACTATGCAGTCAATTACATGCGGCCACAGGCACTCTTATGAGTCCAGAAGGACTCAATAAACGCTTTGATAAAAAAGCGGTTGAATTTTTGAAATATATTTTTTCGGCATTATGGAAAAGTAAAATCTGTGAAACATCGGCCATTTCAAGCGCGGCGCTCACGTATTTTCAACGAATTCGTATTTTAGATGCGACGATTTTCCAAGTACCAAAACATTTAGCCCATGTATATCCTGGATCAGGTGGTTGTGCACAAACAGCGGGTATCAAGATTCAATTAGAATATGACTTACATAGCGGACAGTTTCTAAACTTTCAGATAGGTCCAGGAAAAAATAATGATAAGACCTTTGGAACAGAATGCTTAGACACATTACGTCCAAGCGATTTATGTATCCGTGATTTAGGTTATTTTTCATTAGAAGACTTAGATCAAATGGATCAACGAGGTGCTTATTATATATCCAGATTAAAATTAAACCATACCGTGTATGTAAAAAATCCGTTTCCAGAATACTTTCGAAACGGAACCGTAAAAAAGCAATCACAGTATATCCAAGTTGATTTAGAACATATTATGAACAATTTAAAACCCGGTCAAACATACGAAATAAAAGAAGCTTACATTGGAAAGAATCAAAAACTATTCACACGTGTAATTATCTATCGTTTAACAGACAAACAGATACAGGAACGTAGAAAAAAACAAAGTTACACTGAAAGTAAAAAGGGTATTACATTTTCAGAAAAGAGTAAACGATTAACGGGTATCAACATATATGTCTCAAATACGCCTGAAGGAGTTGTTCCGATGGAACAAATACATGACTTTTACTCCCTTCGCTGGCAAATAGAAATTATTTTTAAAACGTGGAAATCCTTATTTCAAATTCATCATTGGCAAACTATCAAAAAAGAGCGATTAGAATGTCATGTGTATGGAAGACTTATTGCCATCTTTATCTGTTCTTCTACGATGTTTAAGATGCGTAAACTTCTTTTGCAAAAGAACAAAAGAGAATTAAGTGAATATAAAGCCATTGGGATGATTCAAGATCATGTATCGCTGTTATATCAAGCGATACAGAGAAACACCCAAAATCTAACAAAGATTTTAATCCGTTTGTTCGACCTCCTACAGAAGAATGGACGGAAATCTCATCGATATGAGAAGAAAACTATCTTTGATATTATGGGTGTTGTCTATGAGTATAATGGGTTTGGAAAACAAAAGAAAGCTGCATAATTTTTAAAATGAAACTCGTTAGAGTTTATTTGGTGTGTGTACTTTTCAATACCAAAAGTACATTACGTGTTTTTTAGTTTGTTTGAACGAAAGTTCATTTTGTTTTCGTTCTTAAGTTGATGGGCATG
>NZ_BOQD01000067.1 GCF_018332515.1 Bacillus hominis
TATTATTTCAAGTGAAGAAATTATAAATATACAAAAGCGTGCAAGGGAAGTGTTAGTAGGAAATGATGTGCAAGATTATCTTCTTGAAATTATTGAAGCAACTCGAAAGCATGAGTTAATTGAAATCGGTGTAAGCCCGCGAGGCACATTGGCATTTATGCGGGCAATCCAAGCACGGGCGATATTAAATGAAAGAGATTACTGTACGCCAGATGATATAAAGGTGCTTGCTGCATCCGTTTGTGCTCATCGTTTAACGTTAACGATTGAAGGCGAGATGAAAACGACTAAAGAACAAATCATTAAAGAAATTCTTCATACAATTAGTGTACCAGTGGAGAATGTACGATGAAGCAACAACTTGTGTATACACCTTTAGCGGAGCCTTTCATAATAGGAGTTATGTCAGTTGTAGCCGTTATTTTATGTATATTTTCAAGTAATCTACTAATTTTATCTATCGTATTTTTGTATTTAATTTTAATAGGAACTACGCATGTATACATACGTAAAGTATCTCGCGTTAACTGGGAATACGATCAAGGGAATTCGAATGTTTTTATCGGTGAAACGAACACGTGCAAAATAATAATTTCAAATAAATCGATATTCCCTATTTTTCATGTTGTATTTCGATTTAAATGTGAAAATAAGCTAACTTGGGATCATGAGGAACTAAACAAAAATCATAGTACAGGTTCAAATTATTATATGAATTTTAATATAAAAGGTGGAGAGACAGTTTCATTTGATATGCAAGCTATAGCATTAAAAAGAGGTATTGCGAAATGGGAAGAAGTTGAAATTGTTATTACGGATCCTTTTGGATTTATAACGAACCATATAACATATAGTCAAGTTGATACGCCGTCCTATTTAGTTTTACCTGCTGTTCCGAAAATACAAGTACCTGAATTACAAGAATGGTCACGTGGATTTCGAAAAGCAATGTCTTCCCCTCTATATGATGAGACGAAAGTAATGGGCGTAAAATCTTATGAAAATGAAGATTTTCGTTCCATCCATTGGAGTGCAACAGCGAAAACAGGGACGATAACTGCGAAAAAGTATGAACGAACACAATCAGATAAATATGCGGTTTATCTGAATTTACAAAATAAAAGTGGCGTTTCTTTGCGAAATGATATTGAAGAGCTTATTGAATTAACAGCAGGTATATGCAAACAACTACTCATGCAAGGTTGTTCATTTGAATTATGGATTAATAGCGTAAAAGGTAACGGCTTGCTGCATATAAAGAACGGCGATAATCGGAAACATTTGCAAAATGTATTAAAGGTACTTGCCTCCATATCGAATCAGGATACTCCGGTATCTTCTTCTTATTTTTACACAGCTGGTTTTCGTCGTAAGGAATTGGATGCGGTTCCTTTAATTCTTGGTACTTCACCAAGGAAATACAGTAGAACGAATAAATGGATTGTAATTAAAGAATAAGAAGGGGCTTATATCATGTTGAATAAAAAGCGCCATATGAAAGTGAAGTTTTGGAGTGTAAGAGCTTTAATCATACTTTTCTTTGCGATTAGTGCAATATCGTTATCACAAGGTGTTGTGCATGTACAAGACTTAGTAAAAGAGCATTTTTTTAGTGAAAAGAAATCTGAAAAAATTTATAAGGAAACAATAAATAATGAAGATTATGGCACTGGCAGACCTTTGGAAAATACAAAAGTAGGAGAAAATAGGGATAGGACGCCAACGGGTAAAAAATTTAAAGGTTTCGAACGGGAAAATTCATGGGGAGACGTATTTTCTGTGCTCTCAAATACATGGATTACTATAGCCTTTTATGTGATTATCGCAGTTGTAATTATATATTTCCTCTACAAATCTATTAGGAAAAAGTTGACGAAAACAGAACTAGAGCAGGAGAAACAATCGGTAACAAAAGAGAATTCGGTAAGAACCGTAAAAAATGAAAAAGTCATTCATCAGTCAGAGCAACCGATACCTACAGATACGATAAGGAAAATATTAGTTGAATGGGAAAGAACTTTACCATTTCACGAGCAGCGAAGGTCCTATGAAACGATGCAACAGTGGTTGAAAAGAATTTGTAGAACGAGAGACATTATTTCGATATATGAGTCTGTTCGATATGGTGAAAAGACTTTTACGGAATTAGATGTGGAAAAAACAATGAAGTGGATAGAGGGGGATGGGAAATTGGATTAAGTTAAAATAATTGAAAGAAAGAGATTTAGGAATTACAAGGTGTAATGTTTCATGTATTATCCATCTTAATTCAATATTCATAGTATGAAAGGTGGAAGACAAAAATATCTGCAGGGGTGAGGTGAATAAAGAATGTTTCGCAATTGTTTTTACAATGAAACGCAAATGCGTCCTTTAGGGGGGCAGGGGCCTGCACAAAGTACTATTCAAGCTGTTCATCATGCTATACAAGCGCAGCAACAAGCATTTCAAGCACAGCAAATGCAGGGAAGCCATAATCCATCACAATCGTGTTATTCATTACAGCCTTATTACCCATCACAATCATGTTACTCATTACAGCCTTATTACCCATCACAATCGTGTTATTCATTACAGCCTTATTACCCATTACAATCGTATTATCCAATGTAGGTTAAAAAGGATGGTACGAATTTTTAATCGATTTCGTATGAAACTGTATATGCTTGATAGCGAATGAAAGTAAAACGGAAATATCCTTTTTGTTGGAATTCATTCAAAAATAATTTAAAGAAAGCATTTTTTTATTAAGTTTCAGGTTAACAAAAGAGGATTTGCTACGAATAGCAGGTCCTCTTTTTAAATGACAAAGAGTTCCTGTTGATGCATGTAGCTGACTACACAATCGGACTAATGAATCACTCGCTACTCGTTGACTAATCCAGACACATATAGTAGCTAAATCATACCCTGAAAATTTACGTTTTCGTTTTACAAAACCTAGCTCTCTAGCGAGATTTTCCAAAAATGAAGGGGTAAGATATTCATATAATTCTTCAGCAAATAATTGTAATTCGTCAGAAATTGATAGATACATACAAAAACGCCATCCTTTCCTATGATTCTACAGAAAGAATAGCGTATTTTTTGGTTCTGGTGCAAAGGTAGTGGAAAAGAAAATATAACATATATATTTCTAGCATAATGGTAGGATAATCCTGGTTCCTCATCATTTCTACTAAATCACGAAAAATTAAGTTGTACCGTACCAACGTACAGTTAACAAAATAATATCTTGCTGATAATGCTTCCATTTGAACAAATTTTCCTTTTCCATACCGATCACACATCTTTTGTAGAGTAATAGTATCAGCATATCCCAGTTTAAGAGGTTACTTACAAAATATTTAGAATTTTTTTGCGAGAATCCTCCGAAATGTAATACGGACTTTAAATATTTTCATTTATAATTCTCTATTTGTCTATACTTTTCATATCGCTGTTGTATAAGCTCTTCCGAGGATAATAGTATCAATTTTTTTAGAGATGATTCGATTACAGATTCAATCATTTTTGCCTGTGATTTTATATCATTTTGTGCTCCACCTTTAATTTCAGGAATGATTTCATCAATAATTCCTAAATGTTTTAAATCTTTTGCTGAAATTTTCATATGTTCAGCAGCTTCTGGAGCATACTTAGCGTCCTTCCATAGGATAGATGCTGCTCCTTCTGGCGAAATTACCGAGTACCATGAATACTCTAACATATGGATATGGTTACCGACACTAATGCCAAGAGCTCCACCACTTGATGCCTCTCCAATTACAATACAAACAATTGGCACTTTAAGTGTAGCCATTTCAAATAGATTTCGAGCTATCGCTTCAGAAATTCCACGTTCTTCAGACCCTTTCCCTGGATAGGCGCCTATTGTATCAATAAATGTAATAATAGGGCGATTAAATTTATCAGCTTGTTTCATAAGTCTTAGCGCTTTTCTATAACCTTCTGGATGTGCCATTCCAAAATTTCTTTCTATACTTTCCTTTGTATTTCTACCTCTTTGATGACCAATAACCGTAACGGGCATCCCTTTAAATTTTGCAATACCACCTATCATTGCTTTATCATCACCATATAATCGATCACCATGAAGTTCGAGAAAGTTTGTAAACAATAAAGGTATATAGTCCAATGTCGTGGGCCGGTTACGTAGCCTTGCAATTTGAACTCGTTGAAAAGATGTAATATTAGAATAAATTTTATCTTGCATTTTATTTAAACGTTTTTCTAATACATGAATTTCTGACGATAAATCTACATTATTTTCTTTCATAATTTTCTTTAATTCATCAAATTTCTCTTTTAATTCAATAATAGGACGTTCAAAATCCAAGCTCATTTTATCCTCCAAATGTTATGATTTACCTCACTCTAATCAAAAGGCTTAGAAATAGAATCAATAAATAATTCAAAACCATCCACAACAATTTTTTGTTCTGATTCTGATAAATTATTGAGAATACTTTGATAAAATGTAATGGATTGCTCTCTTAAGCAATTAACAGTTATGTGACCTTTTTCTGTGAGGTGCAGAAAAAGTTCTCTTCTATTTTTTTCATTTACTTCACGATAAATAAGCCCCTTTTTTACTAACTTATCTACCAATCTACTTACAGTTGAAGTCTCTAATCTAAGTTTATTGGATAGTTGCCAAACAGTTAATTTTTCCACCTCTAGTTCTTCTAACGCCATCATTTGAGAAGTTGGTAAAGGTTTTTCAAATGGTCCATTGGGCAAATTTTGAGATTCAAAAACCCCAGTTATTATAATCATTTTCTTAATATCTGTTCTTAGTTTTAAGGCATCTTCTCTTTTCAAAAAGGTCACCCTCCTACAACTATTGTATCATACATCAATTGTATTATACATGAATATGATTTTTTCACAAGCTTAACGTAAGCCAATATTACAACATGGACGAGATATTTCTTCTTGTTAAAATGGTATAAGTGGATTGTTTTCTACAAATGGCAGAACATCAATTATGTATCAGGGGCCTTTATGGGGTACCGCTCATCGAAATCAAGCTAAGAAAATAAAACTACCCCAAAAACGAAATTTTGTGATAACTTGTAACAAAAAACTCATAATTTTTGGGGGGAATTCTAAATTCTTAAGTTGATGGGCATGTGGCGGTACCCCAATAGGAAAAGGGAAAAGAATTAAGTTTACTCGTTCTTAAGAGTTTTCCCTTTGAAATTTACTTTTTGTTCGTTGTTCTATATACGTCTGAAATTGGTAAGTCCACGCCATGTAAATCTTGAGTAATGCCTTTCTTTTTAACATTGGTGTTGTCTGGATTATGTGCCTCTTGAGATGTTTCTTCCATCTGTTCTTGAGCTTTACTAGGAGTATTTAGAGCATCTGATGATACGTGGTTAAGTTGTTGACTTAATAGATTTTTTTCATCCATGTTATGTAGCTCCTTTGTGAATTTAGATATAAAAACAATGTAATTATAAATAGTTACTTAGATATTTTGTATCTTTGAATGGAATCATATGCAGAAATTATATTGAGAAATTAACTA
>NZ_BOQD01000068.1 GCF_018332515.1 Bacillus hominis
AAGTTGATGGGCATGTGACGGGACCCCTAATAAGGTAATCGTAATTGAACTAGAGAAAACGGATGATGGTTGGAAAATTAGTAAATCATAAAAAAACGGTCTAGAATTCTAGACCGTTTTTTTAGTTCCCTCAATCTTCTTCTTCAAAATCACGTAGACTAGCAAGCAATTCTGTAAATGTTGAGCAAACAGGATATATTGCTTTTTCCATGTCCTCTTCTTCATGGTCCCAAAATACGATTGTTGGTAATGCGGAATTATTACGATAGTCAAAGCATAAGAAATTCCCAAAAGGATCATTTGCGAAAGGATATATATTGTCTAATAATTCTTCTTTTATATCTTCATAATTTTTTACAATTGAATACTCATCTTCTATATGGAAGGTCAATAAATCATTGAATACATTTTCATCTTGTCCTGGTACATCAAATATTTTAGGACGTGGGTAACCTCCATCGTATTTCTTCACACATTCAATAAAATCATTAGGTAGTTTAATGTTAAAATATTTTTCTACTTGTTCGATTTCATGATCTGTTACTTTTTCATTACTTACACCAACCCATACAATGTTATGCATTAATAAACCTCCCTATTTTTCTCCGTCTTTCCCCCAGATGTTATACCCACCCGTGTGACCAGTTTGCTTATGTAATTTCGCGTCTACAAGCTGCATTCTTCCTGTGTCCTGATGGTGATGCCATGTATATGTTTTGGGTTTCTGACCATTTTTAAATAATTCAATTTCTTCTGCTGTAAATTTAGCTGCTAGTTTTGGATCTTCTAATATCTGTTCATATAACAGCTTATTACATATTCTATCATGAGTAGGTCTTGATTTTTTAAAGTCAACTTCTTTTAATTTTACTTCAGCAAAAGCATCGAAAATAGGGAATCCATTTAAGTCATATGGTATACCTGAAACTGGATGTTTATTTCCAGCTAACTCACCCATTCTTAAACTAATTGTCTTTGGACCATTTTTACCTTCATAAGTATATGGAGCTGCTTTCTGCAAGTACTGTTTAATACTACCGACTCCCGCATATGAAAGATGATTTCCAGCTTTGAATTCATAATTGTTTAATATATGTAATGCATTTCTATATGTCGGAGAATTAATTACAAGTGATTTTCCTTTAGTAAAACCTGTAATAGCAGCTACCTTCCCAACTTGTCCTGCTTTACTAAGACCCTTATCCCCCAGAAGCCCGAGCCCTAACGTTGCTATACCATAAGCTACATAATGCTCTCTACTTTCCAGATCCCCATTCCAAAATTTATTCATAAACGTATCTGATACGGTGTTCCATGCAGCAGGAATAGTCTCCCTATAGTTTACAATTGCATCTTGCATATTCAGCCAGGTTTCTTTATCACCTAAGGATATCAGTCCTTCCCACGCATCCACTGCACCATCTACAAACCCAGTAGAAATACCAGTCCATGCAGCATTTAAATCTTTTTTATTGAAAAATGACTCTTCTGATTTTGGAGGGAGTTTTCCACACATGGCACCTTCTTGAATATCATGGTCAGCTAAATTTCCACCATACAATTCATCTGCATCTCGGAATTTAACAGCTGCACGTTCTAATTCTACTGCTATTTTATCTAATTCTTGCAAGATGTTAAACATCATTGGCTTTGCTTCATTAAACATCTGATAAAAACGATCACTGCTTGCTCCGCTCCACTGAGAAGCTATATATTCAGTTTGAGAGTATAAATCTTTATGTATATATTCTAATGATGATCTCGTATTTCTTACTGTTTTAGCAGCTTGTTCTAATTGTTCCGGTGTTACCTTAATTTGTGTGCTCATTCCATCCCTTCTTTGCATATATATTATGAAAATTATAACATATCATTCTTTCGTTAATGGTTATCATTTGAAAATATCCGTTCCAAAAGGCGAAAGTATGTCCCATCATAAAAACAGCCCAAATTCCTAATGAGAAATTTGAGCTGTTTCTGTTATAAATATGTTTTATTTTATATTTTTTCATAGACTTATTTCTTTCATTGCTAACAAGGAATCTTAATTATTTCAAAATTTCTAAATAAAAATAACGGCATAAACCCCTTAAATAACCGATTTTTCCTAACTAGCACTATATTAAAATTGTTAGTAAAATATTCCATTTATCTAATAATTTGTTATAATCGTATTTAATAAGAATTATTGTTAGTATTTTACAAATTTATGATGTATTCTCCTATCCAAAAAATAAAACATAATGCTACAAAGCCAACAAGATTTATCATTACTTCCTTTTTTGTAGGTCTGTCTCTAAATATAAAAGCGGATAAAAACAATAAAAACGCCATTCCATACAACCACCAAACTGTACGAGATATGCTAAACAACCCTATAGACAGTGCAACTACAATAATTACGTAAATACGTTCATTTTTTGAAGTAATCTTACCAAACATATTGACTCCTACCTCCTATTTTTAGAAAATAATTACTTTTCAGAGAATGACTGTATAATATATTGTATTAAATTTCTTATACAAATGAAAGGGGATTATTATGAAAAAAACATTATTAGCAGGAAGTTCATTGGTTTTATTACTAAGCTCAGGGTTTGCATTTAGTTCAACAACGCAAGCAGCAGAGAACAAGGAAGGAAATTCACCTGCAGTTTCTTACAACCAGGATGTATCAAAAGAAAATAGAGCAATTGATATTAGTTCATTACCTCAACAAGATTTAGACTCTTTATTCCTAAATGGACAAGCTCCCTTTAATCCAATAACACCTAAAGATTCGGATCAAATTCAATATGTTCACCCCACAGCTGGTACATTCAACTGGAAATATGTAACGACAACTTATGGAAACAATGTATTTTATAATGCCTCATATCGTTTTATGGTTAACGCAGCTATAGCAGGTTTAGGTGCTGGGGTTATAGCGAAAATCGGAAATACGTTTGCTTCTGGTGTAGCTGGGTATGTAATAGGTGGACTATCTCTTCCTAAAAGTAAAAACTATTGGTGGACTGTACAAAAATGGCAGGATCAAGATGCATACAATGTTTATATTAAATACAACATTAAAGTTTATTCTGATTCTGGACGTACAAAATTAGTTGATTCTTATACCGAGCAATTTGCACAAAGATATAGATAAAACCATTGCCGTAAAATATATTAAAGACTAACTATTAAATGGGTTTGCTTGTTTTCAAAATAAGCAAACCCTTCCCTATAAAACTACTTTTATTTTTTATATCACTTAAATTAGGAATCACAGTATAAACCACTTAATTTAGTCCCTCATATTTCCAAACGTTGACCAAAAAATGAAAATATGGTATGTTTACTTTAGATTAGTTATATATTGAATGCATATTCAGTATATATAAAGTATAGTACTTAACTGAATTGCATAAACTAAAAAAGACGAGATGCTGTCAACATCCCGTCTCATAACTGCTACTGTCAAGGTGGCTGTTATTATGCATTATCTTTTTCTTTTAGACCCACGCTTGTACTTTGGTCGGTGAAGCGCGGGTTTTTTGTTGTCTTTTTTTTCGAATTGCTTTTTCAGTGCGTATGCTGAAACCTCACGCACAACTGCTCTTGCAATTTCTTTTAAAAGTTCGAACAAAAATTCCATGTTATATCACCCCCTTTCCTTCCAAATGGAAAGAAGGGATAATAACAAGCCCACCTTCACACGATATACAGTTATACTTCTATTTTACCATACTTCAACAATCTAAAATAGAAAATCTGTCCAATTTTAGTCTGTATATAATCTTTTAGTTAAGGAGTTTTATAAGAATTTAGTTTACTATAATCTGAATATGTATACTGTATTTCTTGGATTTTTCATAATTGACCTTAGTTTCATATGCTATTTTTTGAGAATATAATTTCAAATAAAACGCCCTTGTAATTATCCACTTTATTTTCCTTTATTTTCTAACTTATATATATTAACCCTTTTCTTGAAATTACAGTGATTTTTTTAGGAATGCACCCGAAAAGTGACCTCTCAAAATCGTCTGTAATCGTTTTTTGTGTTTAGGGTAATGTAATTGCACTCGGAAGAGAGAAAGTTTCTTAAAAATGAAAATAGAACCCTTTTAATGTTTTTTCATTTTTCAGGGATCTATTCTCTCTGGGATTTCTATTCTTCTATGTCTTCTTTTACTTCTGCAGATAAAATGTCTTCAGCAAACTTCTTGTAGCCATTATACCCTTTCTTTGCAGCCTTTTTCTTTATTGCTTCTACTACCTTTTCATCAAGATAGAGACTTAAATGCTGCTTTTTCTCTTTCGATTCTTCTTTTGATCTGTTTTCAATTCTTTCTTTGAAAATTTCCAAATCCTTTTTTAAGTACAATCGTTCAGTTGATTTCCCTTTAGCAATCTCTTTAAAGGGCAATATCCCATCTTTAGCTGCATTATGAACGTAAGTCTTAGACTTACTTAGAAATTCAGCTGCTTCTTTTAATGTTAAAGAGTCTTTGTATAATTCCTCTAACTTTTCTACATCTCCTTGCTCAAAGCGATATCCGCCATCTGCTTTCCAAGTGGCCATATTGATAGGTTCGATGTGTTTATACTTAATTAAATAGCCTAATTGATTTTTTGTTAAACCTACCCTATCGCATACCTCTTCTAAAGATAAATAGTCCATTTCTCACCTCATCCGAAACTTTCATTCTAGCTGTTGTTTAAATTTTCTTAGTTGATACTTTGTTAAACCGGTTTCTTTTACTACATCTGTGATTGAGTACTCTTTATACTGAAGATACTTAAAAGGATTTTCCATATAACGTTCCCGTACCTTATTAAATGTACTCTTTTTCGATAAAGAATTCAATTGCTCTCCTTTCTCTCGGATGGAATCGAAAATGGGACAACCTTTACAATGTTTGTAGTTTCTCTGTTTTGCCTGTTCTTGCTCATCTGTACAATTCACTGATAGGTTGTTCAGAGGGCAAATTGAACAATGGGTATCTTCTAAGTTATGGATTTCTTGTAAAATTTTCAGACGAAGACTAGTCAAAAAAATCTCCTCCTACCGCATTTGGATTGAAATGTACAAAAAAATCAATTAAACATTTCCATTATACATTACCTAAATAGAAACGTTAAATAATAAGCCAAAAATATATATTTAAACATTTCATTTTATACCACAATAAATTATGTATTTATTGTGGTATAATTAGAATCATAAAATTTTATAAAAATATATGTGTATCTTTTCATTCTATTAAAAGGTGTGTGTAAATTTGAATATTATAAATTACGAACATAATAATCAACTTGTAAAATCTAAATCGGATTTTTTTGATAGCAGTCATTTCGAAAAAATTATGGGTTTGGGTATCCGTAATATTGACTACTCCCAATTAAGTGAAGAATCATTAGTTTATTTATTTTTACATGATGAGCCTTCTTTAACGAAAAAAAGAAGTGAGCGAACTAAACAACAGTATCTGCACGATCTTTCTCATTTTCTTCGTTACATAAAAGAAACCATTGGAACCATCCAGGAGCTATCCCATAATGATATGGAAATCTACTTCTATCAACTAAGTAAGAAGTACGCGGCCACCACATTACGTCGAAAGAAAACAGTGGTTCAGCAGTTTTTAAAATATGTGTATGATAACAATGGACTCTCTGACAACTTTAGTAGTCGTCTCAAAAAAGTATCTGTAAAAAAAGAAGAGCTAGTCAATCGTGATCTCTTTCCAGAAGAAGTGAACGAAATTCTAGATACATTGAAGAAAACGAATTTCTTTATGTATTCCTTGTTTTTCCTTCTTACAACTACTGGACTCCGGATTGAGGAAGTTGCAAATGCAAAGTGGGCTGACCTTGCATTCCACCCTTCTTTAAATGTTTATCTCCTACGTGTAGTTGGTAAAGGAAATAAAACGAGAGAAGTTCGTATCTTTGAAGATGTACTTAACGATCTCTGTCGTCTTCGTCAATTACGAAAACAAACGAGTGAATTAGATGCCTCTAGTTCATCTGCCTTTCTACCTAAAGCGGATGGTTCTCATTATAGGGCCGACTACTTATCAAAATATGTAGCAGAAAAAATTGAAGAAACTAATTTACCATTTCTGCGTTACCGAAAAGATAGAATAACTCCTCATACCTGTAGACACTTCTTCGCCAATCATTTAATGGGAAAAGGAGTCGAACTTAAGAAAATACGTGACTATTTAGGACATGAGTCTATTATGACGACGGAACGTTATTTAAGAGAACGTACAAGACGTCAAAACTTGGCCACAATAGATATCGGAAATTCGTTATTTTAGTAAGTATATATATAATAAGAAGAAACTCGATTGATGTATCGTTTTCTTCCTATTTTTCTGCTCATAGAACTCTAAATATCTCTCTTTCATCATAACATTTACACTAACGTTATAAATCAGAAAGGAATAGGTAAAGATATGTCCCATTTAAGCAAACGACTTGCTGAATTGCGAAAAAAACGAGGATATACGCAAGCCGATATATCACATCGCCTAAACATCGCCCGTACTACTTATGCAAATTGGGAATATGGAAAAGCTGATCCTGATGCAGATTCGATAATGCGGATTGCAGAGCTACACAATATCTTCATAGATGAATTGTTCGGAAGAAATAATCCTCTAGAAAGTAAATTAGAATCTATTAAAGTAGCGTTAGCAGATATACCTGCTGAAAAGCAACAAGAAGCGCTGGATGTTCTTATTAATTATACATATTTCATTAAGAAGCACTTTCTATCATAAGGTAAAAAATAAGTTTGAAATTCATGAAAAGGTATGTGTTTGGATCATCTATCCATACCTTTTTGATATTTGTGAATGATAAACTCTACATAACGATCTAAATAATCTGAATTATTAAAATGAAATCCATCAGTAGCAACTAATATCTTATTTAATGCATCAAACTAATTATTCTAACAAACCTGTATAGTATAATTACATATTTATAATGCCAAAGATCTATTTCTTCTTTTGTCTGCATAGCTCATATTAACAATTAATTTTGTATTGCTCGGAAAAATAAACAGCCATACACTGCATTAACCCTAAAACAAGAACGTTTGTTCTTATTATATTCCCACTTAACTTAAATAATCAAGTCGTTTCATGAGAATACGTTCGTTTTCTAAAAGAAATTATGTATTTTTCTTGAATTTATATTCATATATATAGAATGTGTGATTATTTATGCTAAAATGAATGTGATATGAAATATTGCTAATATATTTGCCATTATAAAAGTAGTGTTTTTAGAATCATGTTGGTTTAAGACAAAGAAAAAGACATCTATAGAGATGTCTTTTTCTTTGTAATGTACTAAGAAGAATGTTGTTATTTAACCAATTGCTGTTGGATTTCCTTAATTAAAAGTTCCGCCCCTTCTGGACTAAGAACAATTTTATTATTTGCTAATGATATATTTTTTTCTGAAATATCACCAGTTATTGCACAAGCATCATAAGATTTATATTTTTGTAAAATAATCTTTTCATCTTCTACAAATATTTCTATAGGATCTTTTTCTGCAATTCCTAATGTTTTTCTTAACTCTTTCGGAAGAACAATTCGCCCTAATTTATCTACTTTTCTTGTAACACCTGTTGATTTCATGTTTAAATCCCCCCTTTATTTTTTATATTTCTAGCTACTATCTGCATGTAATACTACAATTATATATCTAAATTCCTTTGTCGCCTTTTATCTCATTTTCCCTTTCTTTAGCTTCTAAGCTAAATTTAGCGTAAGTCATTATTTTTTCTAGTTCATTTTTGGAAGCATTATAATCTTTAATATAACGTTCTTTTCTTCCAGGACTCATATATTTATTTTTTTTCATTTCGTTTATTGTTTCTATATTCATGACTTTTCGTTTTCCCTTTTTCTCATATAAAAGTTTTAGATGTATAGCTAGGCCTATACTCCAAAGAGTAAAACCAATAATGAAAGATTGTAATGGATGTGCTGAAAGAGAATGATCAATAATAATGAAATAGAGAAAATAAATAATTGAGATTGCAAACAAAAATGAATTATAGTATTTTTGTATATTTTTGTATTTATGTATTTTTATTTCGTGTTGTTTTTTTCTCATTTCAATAGTCTCTAACATGTATAAATTATCTCCTTTTAAATAGGACCAGGTGGTTATTTTTTATACTATCCCCTTTTAACACTAAATAGAAATAATAGTGAAGCCAAAGGGACTATTCCTTTGATATTGCTAGTGTTTGCGCCCCTTGTTTACTTATGTTTCACTAACAACAAATAACCTTATATATTGATTATATAATTAGAGTTAAAGACGAACAACAATAAACTTCATGAAGTTTATTGTTATTTAGTTAAATGGCTAGAAATTCAATAGTATTGCTATTATATATCTATAAATAAGTAAAAGGATGTTCAATATGACTATATGTAGCTACTTCCATTTTAATTGAAATTTCAACTATATAAAGTAACACTTTTAATATAAGTAAGGGAGCGATTACTGTTGAAAATGACAAAAGGAGATTCAATACTCCGTTTGCTGACAGAAATTAAATTAGAGCTGAAGGAAACAAAAGAAGCTATTGAAAAATTAGATGAGAGATTAGAGAAAATAGAAAAACAAACACTTTCTACAAATTCATTTAAACTTGCTCTAAATACTCGAAAAGAAAAAGATTGGAAATATCCTTCTAAGATGAAATGAATTAGATTGATATTTTTCATTTTAGAATATATAGAAACAAGTAGAACATCTAAATAGGTACCTTTAATCATTTAATATAGATATCGCAATATAAAGTACAATGAACATTGTTTTCTTTCTTACTACCACACGGAAATTGTCCCCTAGCTCATGCTAGGGCTTTTTCTAATAACCCAATATAACAAAAAAGACACTTA
>NZ_BOQD01000069.1 GCF_018332515.1 Bacillus hominis
CACAGGGACAAGGTCCCAACTACCATCGGCGCTAGAGAGCTTAACTTCCGTGTTCGGTATGGGAACGGGTGTGACCTCTCTGCCATCATCACCAAACTGATGAAGGTATATTCCTTCAAAACTAGATAACATTTGCTTCATATTATATGGTTAAGTCCTCGATCTATTAGTATTCGTCAGCTCCACATGTCACCATGCTTCCACCTCGAACCTATCAACCTGATCATCTTTCAGGGATCTTACTAGCTTACGCTATGGGAAATCTCATCTTGAGGGGGGCTTCATGCTTAGATGCTTTCAGCACTTATCCCTTCCGCACATAGCTACCCAGCTATGCCCTTGGCAGAACAACTGGTACACCAGCGGTGCGTCCATCCCGGTCCTCTCGTACTAAGGACAGCTCCTCTCAAATTTCCTACGCCCACGACGGATAGGGACCGAACTGTCTCACGACGTTCTGAACCCAGCTCGCGTACCGCTTTAATGGGCGAACAGCCCAACCCTTGGGACCGACTACAGCCCCAGGATGCGATGAGCCGACATCGAGGTGCCAAACCTCCCCGTCGATGTGGACTCTTGGGGGAGATAAGCCTGTTATCCCCGGGGTAGCTTTTATCCGTTGAGCGATGGCCCTTCCATGCGGAACCACCGGATCACTAAGCCCGACTTTCGTCCCTGCTCGACTTGTAGGTCTCGCAGTCAAGCTCCCTTATGCCTTTGCACTCTACGAATGATTTCCAACCATTCTGAGGGAACCTTTGGGCGCCTCCGTTACACTTTAGGAGGCGACCGCCCCAGTCAAACTGCCCACCTGACACTGTCTCCCGGGTCGATAAGACCCGTAGGTTAGAATTTCAATACAGTCAGGGCGGTATCCCACCAGCGCCTCCACCGAAGCTAGCGCTCCGGTTTCAATGGCTCCCGCCTATCCTGTACAAACTGTACCAAAATTCAATATCAGGCTACAGTAAAGCTCCACGGGGTCTTTCCGTCCTGTCGCGGGTAACCTGCATCTTCACAGGTACTATAATTTCACCGAGTCTCTGGTTGAGACAGTGCCCAAATCGTTACACCTTTCGTGCGGGTCGGAACTTACCCGACAAGGAATTTCGCTACCTTAGGACCGTTATAGTTACGGCCGCCGTTTACTGGGGCTTCAGTTCAGAGCTTCGCTTACGCTAACCCCTCTCCTTAACCTTCCAGCACCGGGCAGGTGTCAGCCCCTATACTTCGCCTTACGGCTTCGCAGAGACCTGTGTTTTTGCTAAACAGTCGCTTGGGCCTATTCACTGCGGCTTTCCGTTAAGAAAGCACCCCTTCTCCCGAAGTTACGGGGTCATTTTGCCGAGTTCCTTAACCAGAGTTCTCTCGCACACCTTAGGATTCTCTCCTCGCCTACCTGTGTCGGTTTGCGGTACAGGCACCTTTTATCTCGCTAGAAGCTTTTCTTGGCAGCGGGGAATCAAAGACTTCGCTCCATAAGGAGCTTCCCCATCACAGCTCAGCCTTCACGATAAGCGGATTTGCCTACTTATCAGCCTAACTGCTTGGACGTGCACAACCAATCGCACGCTTCTTCTATCCTTCTGCGTCCCTCCATTGCTCAAACGATAAAGAGGTGGTACAGGAATATCAACCTGTTGTCCATCGCCTACGCCTGTCGGCCTCGGCTTAGGTCCTGACTAACCCTGAGCGGACGAGCCTTCCTCAGGAAACCTTAGGCATTCGGTGGACGGGATTCTCACCCGTCTTTCGCTACTCATACCGGCATTCTCACTTCTAAGCGCTCCACCAGTCCTTCCGGTCTGACTTCACTGCACTTAGAACGCTCCCCTACCACTGATACCATTGGTATCAATTCGCAGCTTCGGTGGTGTATTTAGCCCCGGTACATTTTCGGCGCAGAGTCACTCGACTAGTGAGCTATTACGCACTCTTTAAATGGTGGCTGCTTCTAAGCCAACATCCTAGTTGTCTAAGCAACTCCACATCCTTTTCCACTTAATACACACTTTGGGACCTTAGCTGGCGATCTGGGCTGTTTCCCTCTTGACTACGGATCTTATCACTCGCAGTCTGACTCCTAAGGATAAGTCATTGGCATTCGGAGTTTGACTGAATTCGGTAATCCGATGAGGACCCCTAGTTCAATCAGTGCTCTACCTCCAAGACTCTAACACTTAAGGCTAGCCCTAAAGCTATTTCGGGGAGAACCAGCTATCTCCAGGTTCGATTGGAATTTCTCCGCTACCCACACCTCATCCCCGCACTTTTCAACGTGCGTGGGTTCGGGCCTCCATTCAGTGTTACCTGAACTTCACCCTGGACATGGGTAGATCACCTGGTTTCGGGTCTACGACCACGTACTAAACGCCCTATTCAGACTCGCTTTCGCTGCGGCTCCGCCTCTTCAGCTTAACCTCGCACGGGATCGTAACTCGCCGGTTCATTCTACAAAAGGCACGCCATCACCCATTAACGGGCTCTGACTATTTGTAGGCACACGGTTTCAGGATCTCTTTCACTCCCCTTCCGGGGTGCTTTTCACCTTTCCCTCACGGTACTGGTTCACTATCGATCACTAGGTAGTATTTAGCCTTGGGAGATGGTCCTCCCAGATTCCGACGGAATTTCACGTGTTCCGCCGTACTCAGGATACATTCAAGAGAGAACGAAGTTTCGACTACGGGGTTGTTACCCTCTGTGACGGACCTTTCCAGGTCGCTTCGTCTACCTCGTTCCTTTGTAACTCCGTATAGAATGTCCTACAACCCCAAGAGGCAAGCCTCTTGGTTTGGGCTAGATTCCGTTTCGCTCGCCGCTACTCAGGAAATCGCATTTGCTTTCTCTTCCTCCAGGTACTTAGATGTTTCAGTTCCCTGGGTCTGTCTTCCATACCCTATGTATTCAGGTAAGGATACCATACCATTACGTATAGTGGGTTTCCCCATTCGGAAATCTTCGGATCAAAGCTTACTTACAGCTCCCCGAAGCATATCGGCGTTAGTCCCGTCCTTCATCGACTCCTAGTGTCAAGGCATCCACCGTGCGCCCTTTCTAACTTAACCAAACTAAAATTAAAAAATATGAGCTACACTGTTATCTAGTTTTCAAAGAACATAC
>NZ_BOQD01000070.1 GCF_018332515.1 Bacillus hominis
CAAAAACAGTAGAAGTAGTGATAAAAAATAAAACGCTAAAAATAATACATAAAATTTTTTTCAAATAAGGTCACCTACCTTTTCTCGGTAGGTATTTTCTCCAACAAAACTAAATACAACACTATAATTTATTTGAGATTGTTATTAATGTAGGATTAAAATAAAGTTTGAACGAAAGGTTTCCTTCATTCCTTGTTTAATAACGACTACATATACAGGAATTTGGTTTCCTTATCTAGAATCTAATATTTTATATTTTAGATTAAAGGGGATAATTTATGAATATTCACTACAGTCATAACAAAGAAGATATCAACGTAATTGAACTTAAAGAAATTTTTCAAAGGGTAGCCACTTGGAAAATGCCAACAGACATAAAGGAATGGGAGGAAATGTTGGAAAATACCCCGCTATTAATTACAGCATTCGATGATGATAAAATTGTTGGTTTTGCACGTATGCTCACAGATTATGTGCGTTGGGGGAGAGATTTACGATGTAGTAGTGGATGAATCGTATCAAGGTAAAGGGATTGGCAAACAGTTAATACTACATCTAACTAACCATCCTAAAGTGAAACGAGTTCGTACCATTTCCTTAGGAACAGAAGATAAAACCTCATTCTATGAAAAATTAGGTTTTAGAAATATAAAGAATTATAACGGTCATTATCTCATTCTAGTTAGAAAAGACAGAGACCACACCTTAGCATAGGGGTTAACTGTCGAAGTCCTCTATCTCTTTCAAAAATATATTTCGACTGAACATTTTCACCTTATATACTACTTTAACTACCGAGACATTAAACCCTGCTCGCTCCATTCCTTCATCCGTCAGAAAATAATGACTGTTTTCGTAAAGATTGTTACTACGTTGCCTACCCTTCCCTCCATTGATATTACTATATCAATGGAGGCGATGTGGCGTAATGTGTACAAAGATTTTGCAACACTTTCCAAAACAGAACATCACGAATTGTTCCGAGCCATCCAGCAGGACATGAAATATAGAAGTATATATGCGATGAAGGGAGTTTTGCATCTTGAAGAAACAAATCGGCATGATTGTATCTGCATTCACTTGTGTATCCATCCTTTTAAGCGGTTGTGGAACAACAAAAACCAACGAAACCGCGAAAACAGAAACGGTACAAACGACAAAGGATGTAAGGGAATTGGTTTGGAACTCGTTATCGCAAGCAGAGAAAGATGAAGTAGATGGCAGTTGGAAAGATGCCAAAGTCAGCAAGGTAATAGCGGATACAACCAAATATCAACTCGCTGATACGTCATTCAAAGGAAAAGAAGTAACACTCGTTACCATTCCGGCTAAACAGCGAGAGTTGTTAGGCGATATAAATAAACTCGTGGACGAACCATCAGGTAAGATCGTAGGGAGTTCGATGAGGAAGTAGGAATGAAGAGGGGTAAAGCCCCTCTTCGTTTTTGCATCAAAAGCAACAATATCTACGAAAACAGCCAAAATAATAAAGTGAAACTTTAATCAGTGGGGGTTTTGTTCATCCCCACTGATTATTAGTTGAACCAATCGGGCTTTTACGGGCAGTTGATCCCCCACCTAACTTCTTTGCTTCCGCTGAATTTTGATGTGGGGGTCTTACTGCCCGTTAATGCGGGATAAATAGAAAAGCCTCCTAAATTACACATTTAAGAGGCTTTCTTTTTTGATAAAACAAATCAATTTCTATTAAGCAATCGCATACGATAACAATTCATCGTTACTTCTCCAAGCCTTTGCAATAATTGATAGTTCGCATACGCTCCGACCGGGGCACCGATTATCGGGACGAGTTGAAGCATTTTCGCTAAATCGATATAGTCTCGGTACTCTGTTTGGAACTTTTCCCAGTCCATATGATTTTCTTCTTCTGTATCCCACGTTTCAATTGCTTTCCATACTTCTTTTCGGTAATCGTCACTTGAAAAAGCAAGCTGGAAAACGTGAAGAATAAAGAGGCGTTCTTCTTTGTCGCTCGTATCAAATCCGTACAATGTTGCTGCATCGAATAAAAACTTTATTTTAATGGTGAGTAAAAGCGGAAAATCAGCAAGACCGAGGAGAATACCACCTGCTCCCGTTCCTGCTCCTTCTGCTGCAGCTATTTTTTTGTACTCATCCATTTTTTTACGAACTTCATCGTCTCGTCTTTGCAGTGACCAGTTCGTTTCTTTTAGCTTCGGTTTTATGAAGTTTGATCCAGCACTAATTGTTTGTACCATCATCCGAATCGTTTCTGTTAGTACCTTTTGTACTTTCGCGGGCACTAGTTGCTGCACTTTCACCTGCACTTTTTTAGAGAACCGTGTCATCATAGAAGAATCTTTCATGAATGTAGCTTTCCACTGCTCCAATTCTTTTATAACCTTTTCTTCATATGTAATCATAGGTTCATTCCTTTCAGTTTAAACGCTCAATGCGTTTCGCACTGTATTGATAAACGAAACCAATACTAAATAATATGCTTACGACAAATAAAATACCGGTCATTATGAAATCTTTCGTCGCAAGTGCAAATAAAATTGTAAATACAATGCTGCCGATAATAAGAATCGCATTTAATAAAGTAAGAAAATCTTCCTTCTTCTCGTCTTCCCCTACTGGATATAAATCAAGCCAAATCTTCATTCGGTGATGTTTCCATAAGGTTAATAACTGATAACCGATTAAGTATAAGAAAACAAGGCTTACGATAAAACGTCCATATAAAAATGGGATGAAGTAAAGAATGACTCCACCAAGAGCGAGTAAGCGCACATATAATCCGAAATAGTTGCCCGATCTTAAGAACGTTCTCGTATATAAGTATAAATATGTACGTTTTTCACCGATTATCGAAAGAATGAAATCAAGCCATTTTCTACGGGATACTCGCTCTTTTAATGCTGGTACATCAACGAACATATTCGCAATGCGGTACAGCAGCATCATTTTTTTACCTTCTTCAGAAATTAAATACTCCCAGTTTAGCGGCTTTCCCTTCACCTTTTGATGCATAACAGCAAGGTATAGCGCCATTAAAAGGACAATTACACCGGTAAAAATGACTGAAGTACGTTCTACAAGGAAGTACACAAATAAGCCGTTTAAAATAAAACGAATGAACCAATCTGCTTTTTGAACGCTTTGATCTGTTAAAAATGATTTTTCCCACGCTACGAATAAATTCCATGCCTTTACAATGACAAGCGCGAGTACAATCCATATGTAAGCCGCTCCTGTTTGTTTCATTTGCTGGAAGTATAACGGGGCAAGCGCAGCTGCTACGATTGCGATTATGTATAACTGAATCATAAACGTAAAGAGAAATGCCTTTGTAAAGTAAGGCTTTAACTTTTCTTCAACTGGCAGCAAATAAACGAGATCTGCTTCTTTTAATAACGTTTGTATCGATCCAGCCGTTAATACGAGTCCGAGTAACACCGCCATAACAATCGCTGTCGGAAACGAAGGTGTTAACGTTTGTAACCACTGCTGGTAATAATACGCTCCTGCGCCGATGATGAATACGAAAATAAATTTCAAATGATCATTAAATACGTATTTACTATATGTACGAACTTCTTTTAGAAAGTGCCGAAATCGTTCTTTCCATAACGCTGTGCTATTCATAATCTTCTTCCTTTGTTAATGCAATGTAAATATCATCTAACGTTGCACCAGGCATATTAAATTGTGATTGTAATTCAGCCAACGTTCCTTTCGCTCTCACTTCACCTTGATGCAAAATAATGAATGAATCACAATAGCGCTCTGCTGTCGCTAAAATATGTGTACTCATTAAAATACCTGCGCCGCTCTTTTTCATTTGATCCATCATTTGAAGAAGTGATTGAATCGCTAATGGATCAAGACCAACGAACGGTTCGTCCACAATGTAAAGAGATGGTTCCACTAAAAACGCACTCATAATCATTACTTTTTGTTTCATCCCTTTTGAGAAATGAGACGGAAACCATTTCAAACGATTTTTCATGCGAAATTCTTGTAATAATTGTCCTACGCGTTCTTCATATTGTTTTTCATCTACGCCGTACGCCATCGCTGTTAGTTTTAAATGTTCTTCTAACGTTAACTCATCATATAATACTGGCGTTTCTGGAATGAAGGAGAAACTAGAACGGTACGCTGTCATATCATCACGAATTGTTTTCCCGTTAATTGTGACAGTTCCTTTTTTCGGTTCCATTAAACCGATGATATGTTTAATTGTCGTACTTTTACCAGCACCATTTAAACCGATTAAGCCGACAAGTTCGCCTTTATTAACAGAGAACGAAACATTTTGCAGTACAGGTCGTTTCGTATATCCTCCTGTAACATTGTCTACACGCAATAACTCGCTCATACGACACCACTTTCTTCATTTATATTCATTCTCTTTTGTAAGAAATGTATATACTCATCTTACCAAAAATCATGGTGCACTACATAGTATCGATGCCTTCAAAAAAAAAAATTAAATTTATTAGCATATATTTTTACGAAAGCGGACATCATAATTAGTGAGGAAGGAACACATTGAAAAAGCAACCACCAATTGATGAGTAGAACAACATAGTGAAGTCATCATGAAATGGGGTGTCCATGTTGGACAATGAAATTTACACATAACCAGATAATTTGTTTCATTTTCGAAACGGGGTGTCTCCGAAAGAGCATATACTGTTTTAAAAAATAAACAATTTCATTTTAAAAAAAGATTGCAATTCATTTCACTTGAAAATGGGGTGTCTACGGCAGAAACTTTAGCCGATTTACCGTGCATTTCTTAAATAAATGAGGTGTCTGCGAACCGTAAATTATAAAAAATGCTTTTTCAATCCCTCTTCAGAAAACAGGAAGCTGAGTCAGCTTCCTGTTTTTCGTATTTGTTCTCCTATGTAATTATGGTAAAATACGGCTAAGGCTATTTGAAAGGATGAGATCGATGAATCATACAGCGGACAATTGTATTTTTTGTAAAATCATTGACGGGCAAATCCCTTGCTCAAAAGTATACGAAGATGAACATGTACTTGCATTTTTAGATATTAGTCAAGTAACAAAAGGGCATACTCTTGTTATTCCAAAAGTACACAAACAAGACATTTTTGCGTTAACGCCAGAAATCGCATCACATATTTTTGCTGTCGTTCCAAAAATCGCAAATGCAATGAAAGCAGAATTTAATCCAGTTGGCTTCAACCTACTTAACAATAACGGCGAGAAAGCTGGACAAACTGTATTCCACTTCCACCTTCATTTAATTCCACGCTACGGTGAAAACGATGGTTTCGGTGCTGTTTGGAAATCACACCAAAATGAATATACAATGGAAAATTTACAAAACATCGCAAGTACAATTGCAAATAGTGTGAAATAGTGCCACTATAATAAGAAGTAATACATAACAAGCCGATTCCTCTGGCATTTATTGTATGGCTTGTTTCTTCACAAAAAATGCCGGGGGCATGTTTTTGTGTGCATAGCATGTACAAGAGAGAAAAGCTCACTTTTCTTCCCCTTGCCTTAAAGATATGCACACTTTTATACATCATGAATACGAACGAAAAATAAGGAGGTTTCCTTTTATGTCAAAAGCTAAATCCTTTATTACAGGTGTAATTTGCGGCGGAGCAGTTGCTGGACTAGCCGTTCTTTTCTCAACTCCTTCTTCTGGTAAAGCTATGCGCGGTAAGCTGAAAGAAAAAGGAACTGATATTAAAAAGACATTAGCTGATATTACAGCTGATACGAAGTTGTTAAAGCGCCAAATCGTTGAAACTGCTTCAGAAGGTAAAGAAGTATTTCAAGAACTAAAAGATGATATGCAAGACACGCTTTCTAACTGGAAACAAGATATTTCTCAAAACAAACGACATATTGAAAAAGAAATTTTAGACATTCAAAAGTCAATTGAGAAACTACAAGAAGCCGTTCCAGAAAAAGCGTAAACATATTCCTGCTTAGTTTTTTGCATATAACAAATATTTTTCATACGAATTGACCTTTACACGGCATATCACATAGATATGCCGTGTTTTTATGCATTTACAATATATGTTATCCTTTAACATGTAAAGACAACACATGTATTCTTGACTCATAAAACGCTTCCATTGTTATGCATGATTTGTATAGAATGTTGTTTTTCCGAAAAATTTTCACAATTCTCACAAAAAGACTTTATTAATTTTTATTTTACTGGCATAATAGATAATAATGAAAAAGAATGTTAAAGTGGGTGAGTAAATGAAAAGTGGAGAAAAAAATTACTCGGTAAAAGAAGCGATGATTTTCAGCCAACGTATTGCTCAATTATCGAAAGCGTTATGGAAATGCGTAGAGAAAGATTGGCAACAGTGGATTAAACCTTACGATTTAAACATTAATGAGCATCATATTTTATCAATCGCTTATCATTTAAAAGGGGCTTCTATTTCTGAGATTGCTAAGTTTGGAGTTATGCACGTATCAACGGCGTTTAACTTCTCTAAAAAGCTAGAAGAACGCGGCTATCTTGTATTCTCTAAAAAAGAAGATGATAAACGAAATACGTACATTGAAATTACAGACAAAGGGGAAGAATTACTACTTCGCTTAATGGAGGAGTACGATCCTGAAAATAATTCTGTGTTTAATGGGGCACTTGAACTTCGTAATTTTTACGGTAAGTTCCCAGAAAATATCGAACTTATTGCGATCCTTCGCAATATTTACGGACAGGACTTCATCGATATTTTTGAGAAATCATTAGAAAATATTGAGGAGAACTTTACGGAGACCGATCAAAAATTAGTTAAGAAATAATCTATTTATCCTTTCGCAATCATGCGTAAAAATTCATTCATAAGTGGCACAAATAAGCCCTGTTTTGCTAGCGCTTCCGCAGTTTCGTGTACTTCGAGCTGATGTGGAAGCGCTTTTTCAAATTGATCTAATAGCGCATCAAACAATAGAAGGCCTTCTGCTTTCTCCACTACATATTGTTCGTTCAGCTTTTCACAAAGTTTTAGTATACGTTCAATGTCTTTTTTACGAGCTTTTTTCTTTATGATTAAAGAATAAAATGGACACTTTTCTTCATCAATCATTTTAAATAGTAGGTCTACGTAGTATTCAGCTTGTTCTAGTCTTCTTACAACGTCCATTTTCTCCCTCGCTTCCTAACACAAAGTCTTCTATTTCTGAATTTTGTAACACGAACAAAATATCGTATGATACAATATATAAAGTATATGTATTTTAGCCAAAAGGAGGTCTCGCCTCATGACTCTTATAACCGTTGTTTTTATCGCATTCGCACTTCTTGTTATATTTTACACGAATTTCATGACACATACACTGTGTGAGCGAAAACAAATAGCTGCGAGCCGCCAACCCGGTGTCTTTCGAGTTATCAATGTATGTATTACCATTCTATTAATTTCTAGTTATATAGAAATTATATTTCATGGAAAGTGAGGAAGGAAAGCCCCTTCCTCATTTTTTTCCTCTATAAGCAAATTATACCTACTATAACCAATAAAATAAACAGTACAAGTAATAAAATAAGTTGAGAATTCATCCCCCATCCCCTCCTCTTTTCTGTATATGCAGCATGCGCCCAATGTGGTACCTCTTCAAAATCTGACACAAACTGGTTAAAATTTCTTTATCAATAGGAAAACGAGTCGAAATATGATATATTAAATTTTGTACATATTGCTTATACTATGAAATAAACGACACGCATCTAAACTTTATCCTAAAGCCTAGGTAAGCCCTGTTAAGCGTGCTTTTACATATTAAAAAAGCAAAGACATCAGTGAGACTTAATCAGGTTCTTATGAACGAAAATAACCTATCATAAGGCGTTTCTTCATTTGTACGGGATAAATTAAAAATACATAATAGTAGGAGTGTTTATTGAATGAAGAAAGCTATGCTTGCCTTAGCCGCAACAAGTGTAATCGCATTATCAGCATGTGGAACATCATCATCAGACAAAATTGTTACATCTAAAGCTGGTGACATCACTAAAGAAGAGTTCTACAATCAAATGAAGACACAAGCTGGTAAACAAGTACTAAATAACATGGTTATGGAAAAAGTACTTATTAAAAACTACAAAGTTGATGAAAAAGAAGTAGACAAAAAGTACGATGAAATGAAAAAGCAAGTCGGTGACCAATTCGATACACTATTGAAACAACAAGGTCTTAAAGAAGAAACAGTTAAAAATGGTGTTCGCGCTTCATTAGCTCAAGAACAAGCGATTGAAAAATCAATTACTGATAAAGATTTAAAGGCAAAATACGAGGACTATAAGCAAGAAATTAAAGCAAGCCATATCCTTGTAAAAGATGAAGAAACTGCTAAAAAAGTGAAAGAAGAACTTGCACAAGGTAAATCTTTCGAAGAGTTAGCGAAACAATACTCTGAAGATACAGGTTCAAAAGAAAAAGGTGGCGACTTAGGATTCTTCGGACCAGGTAAAATGGTAAAAGAATTCGATGAAGCAGCTCATAAGCTGAAAAAAGATGAAATTAGTGAACCTGTAAAAACACAATACGGTTACCATATCATTAAACTAACAGATACTCATGCTGATAAAACTTTCGATCAAGCAAAAGCTGACATCAAAAAAGAAGTAGTTCAAGAAAAAACACAAGATGCTCAATTTATGAACGATCTTATGATGAAAGAAATCAAAAAAGCTGACGTAAAAGTTGACGATAAAGATCTGAAAGATCTTTTCGAAGAGCCAAAAGCTGACGCTAAAAAAGACGAAAAGAAATAATGAAGTGAAAAAAGCTTGGGAATATCCCAAGCTTTTTTATTTTGCAGTAGTTTTATCCCGCTTTTTGCGGGCAGCACGATTGGCACAGAATAATTGAATAAGGTTTGGCAGGAATATATCCCCCTTCGCTCAACTAACAGGCGCTAAAGCACACTCGGATCAAACCAACTTAAATAGGCTTAACCCTCAATAAAAGAGGACTATTATTGAGCTACGCAAGCAAAAAATAATCAATCTATTTTTCAAAATGGCTGCTTTCTATTTGTTATAAAACACTGGATTGTAGCATATTTTTAATCAAACTTTATTTCAAAGATACAACTACTATTTAGTTGTACCTTCCCCGCTGATTACAGCATCATTTCATTTCTGTTTACCGATAAATTGATATATCCCTCTTCCTTACTCCATTCCACACAAAAAAACCTCGATTCACGCAGTACGGAACCAAGGTTTATCTCATTATTATTGATTAAATTAAAAAACTATGTTAAATTAGTACAGAAACACATTCACACAAATATACAGAACGTATTTATCCGTATCTTAATTGTACACCAAAACACATCTTCAGTCAACCTCTATTTTTCACTTTTAAAGGAGTGCTTACGAATGAACAAAAAACTTGATCTAGAGCAACAGCGATTGGATACCGTAATCGAAACGATTACGAAACAAATTGATAAACTGGAAAACGAAACTGGCAGACGCCGAGCAGAAGTAATCAACATCCGTAAACACTTCTGGGATGATGTGAAAGTTAATACTGATACTTTTGACGATTATCTCGAAACAGTTATCAACTTAAGACAACAAGCTCAGTCACTAGCCGTAACACAAATCACCCATAAGCACACCTTCAACCGACTTGCCGCACTAAGGCGTATGCATAAAGCACCTTACTTTGGACGAATTGATTTCACAGAGGAAGGAGAATCAAGTCCAGAGCAAATTTATATCGGTGTCGCTACACTTACTGATGCAAGCGGAGAAAACTTTCTTATATATGACTGGCGCGCACCAA
The DNA here is from genome assembly GCF_018332515.1 of Bacillus hominis. Classification (GTDB taxonomy): domain Bacteria; phylum Bacillota; class Bacilli; order Bacillales; family Bacillaceae_G; genus Bacillus_A; species Bacillus_A hominis. The sequence goes on from NZ_BOQD01000070.1 coordinate 9,807, forward strand.
TTTCGAGTGTCTACTACGATTATCCACCAGGACCCGCTGAATACAGTACACCAGGAGGCTTAATCCGCGGTAATGTGGAGAAAAAATTACAATATATTATTCAAAATGGCGAGATTGATTCTATGTTCGATACGAGCCTTACAATTGGCGATGAAATATTGCAACAAGCGCTCGGAAAAGGTACGAACAAACATATGCAAAGTATCGTTGCTACTATCCAGCGCGAGCAAAATGAAATTATCCGTCACGATGAAGGGCGACTACTTATCGTTCAAGGAGCTGCTGGTAGCGGTAAAACATCGGCTGCTCTGCAGCGAATTGCCTATTTACTATATAAATATCGCGAATGGCTAAAAGCTGATCAAATTATTCTCTTCTCCCCTAACTCTATGTTCAACAGCTACGTTTCTAACGTATTGCCAGAACTCGGTGAAGAAAATATGCAGCAAGTTACATTCCAAGAATATTTAAACCATAGACTAAGCAAGTCATTTGACGTTGAAGACCCTTATGAGCAATTAGAATATATGCTAACCGAAACGAATAGCCCTGCCTATAAAACGAGAAATGCTAGTATTCGTTTTAAAGCATCCACTCAATTTTTCGAAATGATTAGAGTGTACAGACAATCCCTTGAATCTTCAGGCATGCTATTTAGAGGAATGAAATTTAGAGGGAAACTGATTGCCTCTGCTAAAGAAATCGCAGAGCAATTTTACAATACCGACTCCTCCCTCCGCTTCCATAATAGAATCGAAAAGTTAACGGATTGGCTAAATAAACAAATAGATCAAATTGAAAAAACAGAACTGAAAAAGCCTTGGGTAGAAGAGGAAATTGAATTACTTAGTAAAGATGAATACCAAAAGGCTTATAAATATTTACAGAAAAAAGGCGAGTTTGACGACAACTCCTTTAATGATTATGAGAAAGAAACGAAAGTACTCGGACGTATGATTGTCCGTAAAAAATTGAAGCCGCTTCGTAAAGGCGTTCAAACATTGCGCTTCATCAATTTCACAGGAATATATAAACAACTCTTCACAGATGCATCATGGGGTACTGGAGAAAAGCCGAAAGAATGGGACGACATTTGCTCACTAACGGTGAACATGCTCGATGAAGGAAAGCTACATTACGAGGATGCAACTCCATTTTTACTTTTAAAAGAATTAATTGAAGGCTTCCAAACAAATAGATCCATTAAACATGTACTCGTAGACGAAGCGCAAGATTACTCTCCATTTCAGTTCGAGTTTTTAAAGCGCCTCTTCCCTGCCGCAAAAATGACAGTACTCGGGGACTTTAACCAAGCGATATTTGCTCATGCGAGTGAAACAGTTAATTTCAATACACTTACTAGCTTATACGGGCCAGATGAAACGAACGGCATCAACTTAACTCGTAGCTATCGCTCAACAAAACCGATTATTGAATTTACACGATACCTCGTACCGGAAGGAATGAACATTAACGCATTTGAACGTGACGGTGAGAAACCTACAGTGACTACAGTTTCTGATCACAGTGAACTGCATGACCACATCACTTCCAAAGTCGCTGAATTACAAAAACAACAGCACAATACGATCGCAATTATATGTAAATCCGCAGCAGAAAGCGCCGCTGCATACGAAGCACTCGGTGGTATTGAAGATGTTAAACTTGTGAAGAGTACCTCTGCTGAATACGAACAAGGCGTTGTCGTTATCCCTGCTTACTTAGCGAAAGGTATCGAATTTGATGCTGTTATTATTTACGATGCTTCTAAAGATGTGTACAGTGATGAAAGCTTGCGTAGATTGTTCTACACTGCTTGTACGCGTGCGATGCATGAATTGCATATGTATAGCGTTGGTGAGGTTAGTCCTTTTGTAACAGGGGCTGCTTCGGAGAGTTTTGAGCTTATAACACCTTGATATTAATCAAGGTGTTTTTTTCATTCTAAATGCAAGATCTTTACGTCGATACACACTTAACACAATCCCCATTAAAAGCGCATGAAATACAGTTGGTGTTAAACCATAACTAATAAAAGGCAATAATATAGAAGTAATCGGCAATAAGCCTAATATCATTCCAACGTTATAAATGAACTGGACTACAAAAAGAGTCATTCCACCAACGAGAAGCAATTTACCATACCGGTCATTTATTTTATAAGATATGACCACTAACCTTGCTACAAAAAGAGAAAGAACTAAAACAAGGACCAGTGCAAGCACATACCCATAATAGTAAGTCAAACTCGCAAATACAAAATCAGTATCTGGATTAGGGATGAACTTTACATCTCCATATGTACCAAACCAACCTGCTGACGACATTACCTCTTTTAAACGTATATACATAAAGCCTGCGCCATGTGCATCACGCTCTGGATTCAAATACCCTAAAAATCTATCCAAATGATATCCTTTTACTGAGGGCCAGGAAAAGGACGCCCTTATAATCAATAAACAGATTGGTACAATTGTAATAATTAATGCCGTTTTCTTTCCTAGCCTACTCCACCAAAGCATAACGAATACCATCGTGATATAAATAAAGATCACTGAAAAAGCTGCGCCAATTAAGAATAAATACAAAGAAAATAAATACAACACTACAAGATACCTAACTTTCAATCTATTGTTATTGAAAAAAGAAGCCCAAGCTAGAAAAAAGAACGGTACTGCCATTAAACGATCAATTGCAATAGGACCAATTTTTATTATTGGTTCCCCAGTTATCCAAGCGTTCGGAAAACAATATAGCATTAACAAGATCAGTACCCCAATTGTATAAAACAACCATCCAAATCTCTCTAACTTCCGATAATCAAGTAGCATCACCCCAATAGCTGTTACAACACCGAGAATAACAACAATCACCTTATTCATTAGTAAATCATTTGTATGTCCAAAAGCTATAACTGGCAGAAAACCTAATCCCATCGCAATCACTAATAAACCAATAAGAAACCAATCAACCTTTGGCTTATGAAGTTTGTTAAGTTCTTGCCCAAGTTTGACCGGACTTCCCATTTGTTCAACAGCTTTATCTTCAGCAACTTCCTCACTTAACCCTTTTTCCATCCACGTGTTCTTCGCCTGTTTTAAGTGAAAATCTAGCTCAGTTGCCACAAAGCTCTTTGCCTCTTTTGATTTAATATGATTAGTAACTTCTTTTAAAAAACGCTCCCCTTTTTTGTTCAATTTTTTCTCACTCCTGTACTAAGCCTTTTAAAATAAATCGTGCTTTTGTAGAATTTTTTTCCGCCTTTCGTAACATCTTTCTTCCCTTATCGTTTAATTGATAATATTTCGCTCCTGAATGATCCCAGCTTGATTGGATAAAACGATTCTGTTCTAGACGATGTAATACGGTATATAAAAACCCTTCATTTCCTTCGAATTTTTGAATTCCTCTCCCCCGTAATAGCTGCGCCAGTTCGTACCCTGTTTTTTCATTCATGAGAAGTTGTAAAACTACTAAAGAGATGTCCTCTTCCTTTTCGTGTGAGGCATTGATTTTTTCACGCACCCGCTTTCGATGCTGATCAGAAAAACTCAAATGTTTAAAAGTTGTGTTCTCCATTGATTTTCGCAAGCCTTTTAATCGATCTTCCATTTGATTATTCCTCCAATCCTTTCTTCAAAAGCTCCTTCGCTTTTTTTAGTCTCGTTTTTATCGTGTTCTCCTTCACTTCTATTACCGTAGCAATCTCTTTAATTGATAACTCTTCATAATAAAATAGATAAATCACTTCTCGATATTTTATCGGTAAATTCATTACTGCAGAAGCAAGCCTACTATCCTCTGCATTTTGAATAACTGTTTGTTCCACACTTTCTTTTTGACTCTCCATATACGTAAAGTCATCCTCTGTAACGATGACCTTTTTGTTATACCAACTTTTTAAATAGTCCTTACAATGGTTAATCGCAATTCTCCATAACCATGTTTTCAAGTTCGAATTTCCTTTATATGTATGAAGAGATTTATAGCATTTCACAAATATATCTTGCGTTAAATCCTCCGCAACTTCTTTATTATTCACATACGAATACACAAGTTGTACGACCTCTTGTCCATACTTGTTCATTATTTCATCGATAAGGTCCTCCTTATCTTCTATTTCAAACGCTTCTACCGTTAATTCATCCACATCATTTCCTCCTTCCCATATATTAGACGACGCGCCCTATGGAAAAGTTTTATAAATTCATAAAAAAATACGGCTGACAATGTCCATACCGTTTTTTACCTTTATTTTAAATCTAATTTTCTTTACGAAGAGTAAACCTTTTATTCATTTGTATTAGCTCAACCAAAGAGCAAAATCCCTTTGCTCATTTTTGTTACGAAAAACTCTAACTCGTTACCTTAATAAAGATTATGAGTATACCATTTAATAGACGTATCAATATTTGTAGTTGGAATACAATTATGTCCTATCGGTGTAAATAAAAACTGTTTTAACATTCATTTCTATAAACTTTCATAATTATCCGAACGAAAAACATATCGCATACATTCTTTAAAGTTAATTTTAATACCCTCAAATATAAAAAAGCGTTATCCTTTCGCAAGCTCAGTTTACTTTCACTCTTACTTTGATGGATGTGTAAGGTCTCACCTACAAAGAACATTATAAAAGTAACATCCATAATTTTGCACTCACCCTATTTTACATTTACTCTGATTCTGTCATTTCATCCATATGAATCTGTTTTCCTGTGAATAGTTTGTAAAACAGATGTGTGCGAATATTTAACAATTTATGTAGCGCATACCGATATCCATCTCCCACCTAAAATTAGTGTTTCACATTTTTGAGGAAGAAGTCTTTTGTCAGAAAACAATAAAATCTTATTAATTTTTATAATTAGTAGAATTTTTATAGAAATAATCTTC
>NZ_BOQD01000071.1 GCF_018332515.1 Bacillus hominis
TTTATCTACAGTGAAAAAACATATTTTTACCAAATATTATTTTTTTGTTTACGCGCCGTTCATTCTTCCTTCATAAAAGAATAGTATATTCAAAGTGTAGAAAATTTATTGTAGTGAGGTGCGGACATATGATATGGCTCATCCTGTTCTTGCCTGCCGTAGTGATTTGGGCATTTGTCCTCTTCATCCACGTCAAATCCGGAAAAAGTAATCACCATCATCACGAACCATTAATCTTTTACTCACAGCGTATTTCCCCGTTTCCAATTGAAAATACTAAATACAACTGCAAAGATGAAATGAAAAAAAGCTATCGAAAACGATAGCTTTTTTCTATTATTCTTTTATCTAACTTGAGGCAAAAGCACCTATTATAATTAATATGCCCCTTTATTTTACTGATGGATCAAATTTCACACCTACATCTTTAGAGCCACCTTCACTTCTTACGAGCTGAATAATTTTATTCGCTTCTTTTTGTGAATGCTTTGCCGATTTAACTGTTACTTTAATGTCCGTTCCATCAGCTCTTACAAGAGCATCTTTATATCCACCTTGAGATTTAATCACTGTCTCAAGTAATTGTTGCTTCGTTTCCATTGTAGTGATTGCATCAAGGTTATCTTTCGCTTTACTCTTTTCTTCTGCTGAAGATTTTGATGACTTCATTACATTTTGTAACTTTTCTTTCTCTACACTACGCTGATCTTCCATTTGCATACGTAAAGCTGTGAAATTCTCATCACTTGATTGAACTGATACGCTAGCCTCTTTTTTACTTGTTTCTTTTTTATCATTTTCTTTTTTGTCTGTTTCTTTATTTGTAGTTTCCTTGCTTGTACTTTCTTTTGTTGTCTCTTTATTTGTAGGTTCTTTCGTTGTTTCTTTTGTAACTGCGTTGTCAGTACCTTGCTTTTCTTGCCCAATTTTTTCACCTGTTGTTGGTGCTGCTGTATTCGTTTTATCAGGAGTTGTTACATAATAAACAGATAGTACAACCACTAAACTTAACATCGTTAATAGCCAAACCGTTTGTTTTTTTAACACTTTATTTCCTCCCTATCATTTTTTCGGTGATACTGAAACGCGATGAGCTGGTACATCTAGTAGCCTTATCACGGCTTCTTTTACCATTGCTTTTATTTGTATATTATCCACTCCCTTTGCTACGACAAGAACACCTCGTACTTTCGGTTTCTCTGTTCGCAAAACAATTGGAGTTTCTTTATCACCTTCACGTATAATGACGGTCTTTTCATCAAGAGACTCGTCTTCTACTTCCCTTTTACCGCCTGCTTTATCAGTTTCACCTGTCGTTTGTGAACGTGTTACTGTATTTTTCTCGAGTATTTTTTCTTCAGATGAATCTAAGTTCACTTTAATAGTTACATCTTTTACTCCGGCTATCTCTTCTAACGAAGCTTTCAATTCTTGTTCATACGCTTTTTCATATTTTTCTACATTTGACATACTATCGTTACTTTTTTGCCCGAAAGTTGGTACGTCTTTTTCTTGATTTTGAGTTTTTTGTTCTTTAAATACAGGTACTTCTTCTTTTTTACCTGCAAAGAAATTACTAGAAAACATAAGCAAAATCCCAAGTATGAGTAGGACAAGTAAAAACTTAGGTGTTACCTTTTTCCCCTTTTCATTGCTTTCTTTTTCATCCCCATTCAATAAGTTTCGAAAAAATGAGAACTTCGAATTTTTATCTTTATTGTCCATTTACTCTACCTGTCCCCCTTCCATTTGAACTTGGATTTGTTTACCCTCTAGTTGCCACCTGCTTGAAAAGAAATTTTTCATTTCTACATTCGTTTCTTTTACTTTTTTTGGAGGCTCTTTCGTGTTAATTTCAATTGGCTTTACTGTTTCGATTGCGTCATTTTTACTGCGTTCTGTTTCTTTCAGCGTCACAACAACAGATTGAATATCTTTCGCTGATTTTACTTCTTCTGCACTTTCCGCTGCGACTATTTGTATTTCAGAGACTGTCATACCATATTTTTTCTCAAACTCTTTTCCTACTTCTTTTTTCATTTTGGTAGCCATCTCTTCTAAACTATATGCACGTGTTAGAGCTTGTATTTCTTTTTTCTTCGAATCTATCGAATTTTTTACAGATCCTTCTGCTACGTACTTTTCTTCATTGAAATTAGCAATAACTTCATTTACATCTGTTTGTAACAACTTAAATAGAGGCGTTAAAATTAATACGACTAACAATAGACTTACAACGAATTTAACGTACTTTTGCAAATTTGAATTTGGAAGAATAAGATGAAGCATTGTCGCTAAGAGTAAAAAAACGATAATATTTCTAATCCACTCTGTAACAAATTGCACACTCTTCACCTCCTACCGCATCATGAGAGTAATGTTCCCGGCAGCAATAATAATTGTGATACTTAAAAAGAACATAAATGATACGATAGCTAAGCAAGCAAATACGTAAATGATGCTCCGTCCAATGATATCTAAACATTGAATAATTGCTCCTCCGCCAACTGGTTGCAATACTGCTGCTGCGAATTTATAAATAAACGCGATACAAAAAATTTGAATCGCCGGGAAAGCGACAATTAAGCATAAAATAACGAGCCCGATAATTCCGACCGTGTTTTTTAATAATCCAGATGCACTAATAACAGTATCCGCCGCCTCAGTAAACATCCTTCCTACTACAGGAATGAAGTTTCCTGTTACAAATTTAGCCGTTTTCACAGCTATACCATCAGCAACGGCTGATGCTGTTCCCTGTACAGATAATACGCCTAAAAAAATCGTCAAAAAGATACCAATAATCCCTACACTAACGTTTTGCAAAAGCTTGGACAATTTCGTAACTTTATATTGATCACTCATCGTACTTACAATACTTAATATAGTTGCAAGTAATAAAAGTGGTAGAACGATATAATTCATAAGAAGCCCACTCGTATTCATTAAAAAAATGATGATTGGATGAAAGAATGACACAGAAACAACACCGCCGCCTGTTGCTATGAGTGCAAGTAAAATTGGTAATAACGCTAGTATGAAATCTACCATTGTTTGTATCGTCTCTCTTGCATATGTCATGACGACATAAAAACTATTTAACGCGAAAATAATAAGTACCATGTATACGACTGCATCAGCGATTTTGCTTACGCTACTCTTTGAAAAGGAAGATTGCAGTGATTGCAACAATGCACTAAAAATTGTGAGCATAATGAGCGTTCCAAGTAACTTTCCATTTGCAACAAGCTCGTGAAATAAATATTTTAATAGACCTATCATCCACTCTTTTATGGAGAACTCTTTTTCTCCCTTTACAAACTCCATAAAGCTTCCTTTTTGACTCTCTGGTAAATAGCCTCCGTACTTTGTAACAAGCCCGTCCCAAAATTGCTTCACATCTTCAATTCCGAGCTTATCCAATTGTTGATCAACGACGTTTGTTTCTATAGGAGAAGCTTGTACAACAATCGGTAAAGAAAAGAAAAGGAAGCAAGCAAATAGCAGCTTAGCTCCGAACTTCCTCAACATTCACTCCCCCTTATCCCGTAGGTAAAAATCCGAGAATTGTTTCAATTACAACCGTCAAAATGGGAATTGCCATAACGAGAATCAAAATTTTTCCAGCTAATTCAATTTTCGAGGCGATTGCACCTTGACCAGCATCTTTTGTAATTTGCGCACCAAACTCAGCGATATAAGCAATCCCTATAATTTTCAATAATGTTTCTACATATACGTTGCTAACCTTTGCTTCACTCGCCACTCTCTCAATCATTTGTAAAATAGAATGAATTTGATCGATTAAGAGAAGAAACATCATGCTACCAACGAACACAATAAATAACGATGTAATACTAGATTTATGCTGATTTAAAACAGCGGCTAAAAACGTAGCAACGAGGCCTAATCCGACAATTTGTATAATTTCGATTCGAACCGCCTCCTTTACTGGAAGAGAAAGACACTTTTAATCTTGTCGAACAGAGTATTAATTAAAAATGCAACATGAAACAAAATAACGACAAAACCGACAAGGATAACCCAATTTGCAATATCCTCTCGCTTTAATTCTTTTAGTACGGTATGAATGAAAGCTAACACAATGCCGATTCCGGCGATTTGAAATATTAATCCAACATCAATGGACATCGCCTTTCTCCCCCCTATAGCAGTAAAATTACGATAAGTAGCCCTGCTAGCACTCCTAAACTCTTTATCATTTTTTCGTATTGTAGTTGTAAAGCTTTTGCTTCTCCTTCTTCTCTCTCCAAATGTGTAATACATAACCGAATATGTTTTTGTTGTGATTCACGATCATGTTGTCCAAGTGTTTCACCAAATTGTTGCAGTATTTCATACTCGGTTTGTTTAAACGCCGTTAATGTCCAGTTCTCTTTCAAACTATCGATCCAAGCCTCTCTAACTGTTTGTTCCCCGTTCTCTAGACGCCTCGCAAAGCTTTGAAATATCCAATTTAATGGCTTCGGCATTTGTTTAACCAATCGCTCAGCCGCTTCAGATAAAGGCGTGTGCCCATACATAATTTCCGCTTCTAATGATTGCAATGCCGCTTTTAATAATCTAAGTTGCCGCGGTCTCTCACTATATCGTTTAGCGTATGAAAATCCGAAAAAGGTGCTGACCGCAACTATTAATACCGCACCAAATATTTTCACCATACGCCTTGAGCCTTTCTATCGGGTAATACTGGTTTTCCATCTCTATCTTTCACTTGCATAACTGTTCCTGGCCCTCTCGCTTTTGACAATTCCACAAACCTATCAAATACACCAAGTTCCAGCACCGCCTGCAGCGATGGACGTTTCACAACATCATCATAAGAAAATCCGTGTGCACTTATAAAAAGCTGAACGCCTGCATGCACCGCCTCCATAATCGCTTCACTATCTTCTTTACGTCCAATTTCATCTACGATTAATATGTCTGGGCTCATAGAACGAATCATCATCATCATTCCTTCAGCTTTTGGACAAGCGTCTAATACATCTACTCGCACGCCAAAGTCATATTGCGGGATTCCTTTCACACAGCCCGCAATTTCTGATCGTTCATCAACAATCCCCACTTTACATGAAGGAATTTTCGAAGCACTTACACCTTGGCTCATACAGCGTGCTACATCTCTTAAAAGTGTTGTTTTACCCGTTTGCGGTGGGCCAATTACCATCGTATTTAACCATCGTGATTCATAAAGATATGGCAGAAGCGGCTCAGCAATCCCTATTTTTTGACGGGCAATACGAATATTAAAAGAAGAGACATCCCGAATCATTTTCACTGCACTTTTTTCTGTAATGACTTTTCCAGCTAGGCCAATTCTATGTCCTCCTCGTAGTGTCACATATCCACGTTTCAATTCCTCTTCCATCGTATAAATTGAAAATTGACTTAATTTATTCAATAAATGGATTGCATCTTCCGCTGTAGCGATATAGTCATAAAAAAACACTTCTCCATGTGCGATACACTCTAGTGGCCTTCCAATTCGAACACGAATTTCCTCTAGAACATCGTATTGCTTACAACCTTCAACTAACTGTTTCATCGTTTTCGGTAAAACCTCTAATACTTCTTTCATAAGCTTCTCCCCACTATACTCGACTTACTATTTCAACAACGCGATAAAAATGCAGCCAATTCCAAGTGCTAGAAAAAAGAGTTTCAAGAAAGAAATCTCACTTGCTACACTCGCTATGCCAATTGTCATTGTTAAAATTAATACGGTCGGTCCAACAAACGCCAACATACCATTTATAAACAATGCTTTCTTCGCATCATTCACGTAAAGCATAAGCAAAGCGGCGAATATTTCCGCGCTACCTGAAAACAACCGAAGTAACCCCATAACAAGCACGGATGTTTCCATTGCCGCTAGCCACTGTTTCATTCTCCCACCTTCTCCCATAACGGTTACTAGTGCCGTATGCTCAAAAAGAATATATTTGTACAACCATATGCAGAGGTTGTCTATTTCAGAAGTAAAAACATAATTTTTCTCTATCGACTTTATTAAAATCTGAATATTCTTATTAATATAATGGTGTTTTATGGTATATTTAATAAAAAGGGGAATAGAGGATGCAGCATGTTACTTTATTACCACTCGATTTACGATATGCAAATAGGATTTTCGAGCTATCAAGTGATCCACATGTGAAAAATGCATTAGGAATAAAGGTAGAGAAAATCGAAGACACGAAGGCGTTCCTTCTTTTTGCAATAGAAGAAGAACGCCAAAAAAAATCTTTATCGAGAGTGATTGTAAATGAAGAGAATGAAATAATCGGCCTCACCACGCTTAAACATATTAATTATGAAAAGAAGAAATCTCACATTGGGAGTTGGCTTGGTTATCCATACTGGGGAAAAGGCTATAACGAAGCTGCTAAAAAAGAAATCTTTAAAATCGCCTTTTTAGACTTGCAACTTACATACGTATTCGCTGGTGCTAAAACAACTAACATTCGTTCTTTAAAAGCACAAGAGAAACTACCTTATATTTCATTGCATGTGGAAAACAAGTTTCCAGGCGAACATACTGCACTTGAGGAAGAAGTAAAGTCACCTTGCTCACTACATGTCGTATCATGCAAGAATTTTTTAAATTGGCTGGACGTACAAAATGAGGGGGGAAAATATGAAGGTATTAAAAATTAGTTTAACAATTATAGTAGAATTAGCCATTATTTATCTTTTTTCCAAGATGGTCTCTTGGTCCTTTATGGAGAGTTTTTTCCTTGGAAGCTTAGCCATATTTGCAATTACGTGGTTAATTATTATGAGTAACCATAGAAACAATATTACAGATCACGCAGTAAGTAAGACATTAACTGGTGTTGAGACTGGTGAAATAAAACCATTTCAAATCATTTTCACTCCATATATCACGGGTACTCTTTCACTTGTCTTAGTTAGTTTTGTTATAACCGCAATTTACTATCTTCCCTACTTCCTATAAAAAAAGCACTCGTGATAATCACGAGTGCTTTTCTACTATGCGCGAGAAACGTATTTACCTTCACCAGTGTTGATGATAAGCATTTCGCCTTCGTTAATGAAGATTGGTACTTGTACAACAAGACCAGTTTCTAATGTAGCTGGTTTTGTTACGTTAGAAGCTGTGTCACCTTTAATACCAGGCTCTGTTTCTGACACTTTTAATTCAACTGTGTTCGGAAGTTCAACACCAAGTACTTCATCTTGATATGTCATAATAGATACTTCCATGTTTTCTTTTAGGAATTTAAGTTCGCGCTCGATTTGGTTTTCGCCAAGTTCGATTTGCTCATAAGTTCCGTTATCCATAAATACGTGAGACTCACCACTCGCGTATAAGTATTGCATACGACGGTTTTCGATGTGTGCTTTTTCTACTTTTTCACCTGCACGGAATGTTTTCTCTTGAACAGATCCTGTGCGAAGGTTACGTAGTTTAGAGCGAACGAATGCAGCACCTTTACCTGGCTTTACGTGTTGGAAATCCATTACTTGCCAAAGGGCATTGTCCACTGAGATTGTTAAACCTGTACGAAAATCGTTTACTGAAATCATGTAAAAAAATCCTCCTGTGTATTACAAAATAATAAGTTCTTTTGGTGATTTCGTTATTACTTCATTACCTTCACTTGTTACAATGATATCATCTTCAATACGTACTCCGCCAACACCTGGAATATAAATACCTGGTTCTACTGTTACAGCCATACCTGGTTCAAGTACTGTATCAGAACGGAACGCTAAACCTGGTGCTTCATGGATTTCAAGACCAATTCCATGACCAGTAGAGTGTCCGAAGTATTCACCATATCCTTTTTCCGTTATGTAATCACGCGTTAATGCATCAGCCTCACGGCCCGTTAAACCAGCTTTAATACCGTTCACACCACGTAGTTGTGCTTCTAAAACGATATTATAAATTTCTTTTAATTTATCAGATGGCTCACCGACTGCAATCGTACGAGTAATATCAGAGCAATATCCTGTGTAATAAGCGCCGAAGTCTAATGTAACGAAATCTCCTTTTTCTATCACTTTTTCAGATGCCACGCCGTGCGGTAATGCCGAACGAAGACCTGAAGCAACGATAATATCAAACGAAGAAGATGTTGCTCCTTGTTTTCTCATGAAAAATTCAAGTTCATTTGACACTTCAATTTCAGATACTCCCGGGCGAATGAATGATAGAATATGCTCAAAGGCAGCATCTGCAATCTGTGCAGCTTCCTTTAATATCTTAATCTCTGAATCAGTCTTTATCAAGCGTAACTTTTCTACAAGCCCAGAAGTCGGGATAAATTCGGCTTCGATCGCTTCATTATGCGTTACGTAAGAGCTATATGTAAGAGTATCTTGCTCAAAGCCAAGCTTTTGAATTCCAAGTTCTTTAACTTGTTTCGCAACTTCATCAAGAATTAATCCTGCATGCTGTACAATTTCATATCCAACAGCTTGTTTACTAGCTTGCTCTACATAACGAAAATCCGTAATAAATTGAGCATGCTCTTTTGAAATAAGTACAACACCAGCTGTTCCAGTGAAGTTAGCCATGTATCTACGACTATGTTCATTTGTTAACAAAATACCGTCAATACCAGCCTCAACAAATGCGCTTCTTAATCTTTCGATTTTCTCCATTACTTTATGCCTCCCTTAATTTCTCCATTAATGCAAATAACGCTAACTTATAGCCATAAAAACCAAATCCAACAATTTGTCCCGCACAAACAGCCGCCGTCACAGATTCGTGACGGAACGATTCACGCTGGTGAATGTTAGAAATATGTATTTCAATAACAGGAATCGAAATGCTCGCAATTGCATCTCGAATCGCATAGCTATAATGCGTAAATGCACCCGGATTTAGAATGATTCCTTCATATATGTCATCAGCCTCATGAATAATATCAATAATAGCTCCTTCATGATTCGATTGAAAACATTCTAACTCCACTCCCATTTTCTCTGCTTCTTGTTTCATATCTGTTTCAAGCGTCGCTAACGTTCCTTTTCCGTATACATTTACTTCCCTAACGCCAAGGCGATTTAGGTTAGGGCCGTTTACGAGGAGTAACTTTTTCATTTTCTTAAAACTCCTTAATATTAAAGAATGTCTATACGACATTTTAACATAGGAATCACTTATTTGAATAGTTTGTCTTCTCGATCCCTTCTCCTCTATTTGTATTATTAGATTCGAATGCTACAGAATACGAAATAAAAACACCATATAATATAAAGATACATACTGTCGTTACAATTGTTTCTTTCGGTAAATGGAGTGCACTTTTAATAACAGGTGCCATTAGCCCCATTCCAAAAAATAATAATGCCCACCAAAACAAACCATATAGTACGCCAGGTAATACTCCTTCAAATTTTTTAAAAAGAGCTCTATAGAGAAATGCCACTAAAATTGAAAGAAGTCCCATACAAACGATACCTAGTACATTTCCCCAAACCCCTTCTTTCCAATCTCCAAATGCAAACGGTAAAAGTAAATAGTTAGGGCCAGCTTCTGTAAATGAGAATATATGAAGGAAATACCATATACCTCCCCAAAATAAGCCACCAAACAAACCAATTTGTACAAAATTTCTTATTGTTGATTGTTCTTGATTCACATTGACACCTCCGCTCAATAGTATGCCCGAAACTATTTTGAAGCATGTTTAAATCCTGCAAAATTTGTCTATAAAAAGAATAAGAAATGTCCGACTCTCGTAACATTTTTCCTTGTCATCTGCCTATATTTGTCTATAAAATAAAAGAAACTCGGTGATTGTCTTATTTCAAGATGACAGAACCAAGTATGACAATTGCCTCTTTTTCTACATAAGAGAGAAACAAATACAGGTTGGTGTTAACATGGCAGAAGAGTCAAAACAAATATATGGCGGGCAGGCAGTCATAGAAGGAGTTATGTTTGGCGGTAGAGAATATACTGTTACAGCGGTTCGCCGTAAAGATAAATCAATTGAATTTTATCGTTTACCACGCGCTCGTAATAAAACATTGTCTCTACTAAAGAAAATTCCATTTTTACGAGGTATTGCCGCTATTGTGGATGCAAGTGCGAATGGAGCGAAACATTTAAACTTTGCTTCAGAACGATTTGATGTCCACCCAGAAGAAGATGAACAATTTGCAAATAAAAAAGAAGAACAATCAAAATTAACGATGGTACTAGGAGTTGCAGCAGTTGGCGTTTTATCGTTCATATTCGGTAAAGTAATTTTCACAGCAGTTCCTGCACTTTTAGCTGAATTAACGAGACCGATTTTCCCATCTCATACAGGGCAAATCATTGTCGAAAGTGTCATTAAGCTCATGCTATTATTGAGCTATATATACTTCATTTCTTTAACCCCACTTATTAAGCGGGTATTTCAGTACCACGGTGCGGAACATAAAGTAATCAATGCTTATGAAAATAATCTTCCACTGACTGTAGAAAATGTTCAAAAGCAAACTCGCCTCCATTATCGCTGTGGCAGTAGCTTTATTATATTTACGGTCATTATTGGAATGTTTGTCTATTTCCTCGTCCCTACAGATCCGCTTTGGGCAAGGGTAGTAAACCGAATTTTATTAATTCCAGTTGTTCTCGGTATTTCTTTTGAAGTATTACAATTTACCAATCGATTACGAGATGTCCCTGTTTTACGAGTACTTGGATATCCAGGATTATGGCTGCAACTATTAACAACGAAAGAACCAACAGATGATCAAGCGGAAGTTGCAATCGCATCGTTTGAAGAATTATTACGTTTAGAAAACAAATAATAATTATTTAAAAATGGTGTTCAACTCCTTTCCTCATCGTTAATATACTAATTTTAATATATGTTTTTAGGAGGTGTCCCTTATGAACGGTCGTTCGTTTACATTCGCTATATTTGTGCTTATTATCGGATTAGCAATATTCGGCCTTGTTTCATCTGTTATTACAAATCCCATGGGTGTATTAAGAAATATCGGGTACATGTTACTTGTTGTCGGTATCTTTTATTTGCTATACAAGATGTTTACAAATTCTAGTGGTTCTGCAAATTCGCAAAGCTCATATAAGCGCGCAGCGAAACAATCGAACCGCAAACACGGGAAACAAAATGTAGCACCCCTAAGCAATTCTTTCTTGAAACGAAGTGCTTCTGATGACAAGGGGAAAAAGGGTAATTCTCCATCGTTGAAAAGAAAAAGAAAACAATCTCATTTAACTGTCATTGAAGGTAAAAAAAACAAAAAGAAAGACCGTGCTTCCTTTTAGGAAATACGGTCTTTTTTTATCCCAGTTGGTACGGGGCTAATAATCAGTGGCAGATGAGAAAAACCCCTACTGATTAAAGTTTCACTTTATATGTTGAAACACTTCTTTCAA
Organism: Bacillus hominis; assembly: GCF_018332515.1. Taxonomy (GTDB): domain Bacteria; phylum Bacillota; class Bacilli; order Bacillales; family Bacillaceae_G; genus Bacillus_A; species Bacillus_A hominis. The sequence continues at coordinate 11,402 of NZ_BOQD01000071.1, forward strand.
ACTTTTTTCTTTCATACTTTCGATACGAAGGTGATGGTTTTCAAATTGCAAATTTCTTGTCACATCATTAGGCACGACGACACATTTTAATCCTGCTGCAACCGCTGCTTTCAATCCATTTAATGAATCTTCAAATACAACAGCTTCTGACAGTTCAATTCCTAATTCTTCTATCGCAACTTTATAAAGAGCTGGATCTGGTTTTACCTTCTCTACATCTTCTTTCGTTTTAATCACTTCAAAATAATCCCTAATTTGTAGCTCTTCTAAAAAACGAATGACCCACTCCCTAGATGAACTAGAGGCTAATGCGATTTTCAATCCAAGTTCTTTCGCTTCTGCTAAATATTCTTTTACCCCGTCACGCGCTTTTGGTATTTTCATTTTCTCTTTATGTAAAGTTGTTACTTTTTCCTTTAATGCATGCTCGTTAAATTGTTCTTTTAATTGCTCTTTTAAATATGCATAAAGCACTTCATCTGTCGTTCCAATACATTTCGCAAATTCCTCTAAAGGTAACTCGCCGCCGTATTCACGAACAGCATCTCGGAAAGAGTGAAACCATATTGTTTCTGTGTCCACAATTAATCCATCAAAATCAAAAATAATTGCTTTCATTATTCTCCCGTCCTTTTCAATTTAAATAAAAAAGGAAACGCCACACGTTCCCCCTAATTACTTTTCTTTTCATTTACTTTTTGAACACCACGAAGTGTTTCAACTCGAACTTCATCTTGCTCGAAGTATTGTACTAAATCACCGATGCGATCAATCGCTTCCCAACTTAAATGATGTTCAATTCCTTCTACATCATTATAAATTTTGCTTTCATCCACACCAATAATACGCATAAACTGCTCTAACAATTCATGACGATATACGAGACGTTCTCCGATTTTTTTACCTTTTGATGTTAATACAAGCCCTCTATATTTTTCATAAATTAGATATTCGTCTTTGTCTAATTTTTGTACCATTTTTGTTACAGAGGATGGATGTACACTAAGCGCTTCAGCAATATCAGATACGCGGGCATAACCCTTTTCATCAATCAACAAATAAATTTGTTCAATATAATCTTCCATACTCGGGGTAGGCATCGGTTTCCTCCATCCAATTTCATTTTGCTTATTCCGTACGAAGCAATCAATAAAATGATACACCAGAAAGAATAACGTGACAAGGTGGAAACGAGCCTAAATACATAAAACAAAAAAGAATCCATATTCACATAAAGATTCTCCTTATGTAAAATATTGAATTTCTGCATCAGGAAAATACTCATATATATAACCTCTTATTGTTTCTTCCAATGCTTCTGCATCACCCTTTTGATATATGTATTTCCCAATCCCGTATCGTCCCCATTTATATTTCCGCTGCTCTTCGTCCATTTCAAGTTTCGTATTCGGATAACGCTCTTGAATGACTTTTTTGGCTGGTTTCGTAAAGCGATGTTGGATTAATTCGAACGTTAAATTCGGTATCGTCATATCTTTCAACGCATTGTACAAGCGCTCAAATAATTCACGGTATCCTTCTTTCCACCCTTCATGCATATAAATTGGCGCAACTATAAAGCCAAGCGGATAATTAGCCCCCGCTACTTTACGAGCAGCCTCAATTCGTTCTTCAAATGGCGATGTTCCTGGTTCAAAATTTTTAATCACATAACGTGAATTAATACTAAATCGAAAACGTGTTTTCCCATTATGCCTAGCATCTAATAAATGATCGACGTGCGAATATTTCGTAACGAAACGTAAACGTCCATGTTCACTTTCTCCGATAAACTCTATCGCCCGCTTTAATGCATGTGTTAAATGATCAATTCCAACGATGTCTGATGTACACGCCGCTTCAAATCTTGTTATTTCAGGTACCCTTTCATCCATGTATTGCTTTGCCTTCTCGAATATTTCATCTAAATTCACATACACCCTCACGTAAGGTTTACTTCCAAGTGTCGTTTGTAAATAACAATAATGACAATGTCCCATACAGCCTGTTGCAAGCGGGATTGCATATTCAGCTGACGGTTTTGACGTATCAAACTTTAACGTCTTCCTCACCCCAACGACAAGCGTTGCCTTTGCATTACGATACTTTTGCAAATCATTTTCGCCTGGAAAATTTCTAATTTGGTTGTGTGATGTCGTTTCACGAATTTCTAATCCCATCTTCGTAAACTTCTCATAAAGCTCTTTTCCAAGCGGATATTCGAGTGCCCTCGGTTCAAAGTAAACGAGTTTTGGCATAAACGGTTTCATACGCTTCCCTCCTCTCGTTAGTATGGGAAGCAAAGAAAAATTAACACAGATTAAAGTTTTCCACTTCAGTAACTTGCGTTGCAAGTTACTGAATGTTATAATTTGGGTGACAGCTACCTTGCAAGGCAAGTTACCTGAACAAAAGGTGGTGAAATCATGCATAGTCAAATGTTAAAAGGCGTACTCGAAGGATGTATCTTATATATCATTTCCCAAGAGGAAGTGTATGGATATGAACTAAGTACGAAACTAAATAAACATGGCTTTACATTTGTAAGTGAAGGAAGTATATACCCTTTATTGTTACGCATGCAAAAAGAGAAACTTATTGAAGGTACATTAAAGGCTTCCTCTCTTGGACCGAAGCGAAAATATTATCATGTAACTAATAAGGGATTAGAACAACTTGAAGAATTTAAAAAAAGCTGGGGAATGGTTTCAACGACGGTAAATAACTTATTACAAGGGGAGTGATAGGGATGAAGGCAAAAGACATGGTTGAATTAAACAACAAAAAACGAGAACTCTTAACACCTGAAAACGAAGGAGCTTATGGTGATATGTTAGTATATCTTCGAATATCAAACGTACCCGAGCAACAAATGGAGGAACTGTTACTAGAAATATTAGATCATCTCATCGAAGCACAAGCAGAAAATAAAAATGCTTATGACATCTTTGGAGATGATTTACAGTCTTATTGCGATGAACTTATATCAGCTTTACCAGCTCCAACTAAGTTAGAAAAAACTTCTTTAATCGGCTTTGTTATTAGCTTACTTCTTGCTATACAGTTTGGAATAGATGCAATTGTTTCATTTTTTATTTTAACTTTTGGAAAGAATACAGAACAATTCACCCCAGCTTTTAGTATCCCTGGAACTATTTTGTCTGTTTCACTCATTATTCTAGGAATACTGCTTATTTTATATTTATTAAAGCGTTACTCCTTTGATCAAAAAATAAATTGGAAAAGAAGAATTCTATTTGGATTTACGTTTGCTACTCCATTTTGCGCATCTATATTTTTGCATGTTTATTTTAAAAAACAACCTTATCTCATTTATCATCTAACATTTTGGCAAAACGCCTTAATCGCTATCCTA
>NZ_BOQD01000072.1 GCF_018332515.1 Bacillus hominis
ATTTTCTAATCAACCTTTTTAATAATACCTTTAAAAAGATATCAATTTTATATTTCACTAACCGAATCCGTGAATAAAGCATGAAATACGTTAACTTCCCCCATACGTAAACATTCCGTTTCTATATCAGGAATTGCAGTTCTCGCAACCTCTCGTTCTACTCTTACAAATCCTTTTGTATTCATTAGTTTTTCAAATTTACAAATGTTATCCATTTCTACATCGATTATCTCAAAAGTCCATTCCCTTAATTCTTCATCATATGTTGTTTTTAATACGTAGTAATAATAATATTTATCAAGTAAGCTAACAAAAACCCCTAAATCAAGACGCTCACCTCTTGATTTCCGTATCCAATCAATATCATCATTTAGCATTGGTTCTTTTCCATTTAATAACACATTATACTCTAGACAATTGTATAGGTTTAAATCTGTATAGTCTGACACGTGATAATCGCAAAATGTTGACTCGATCAAAGACAAAATTTCCTTTTGAGAACTTTCGTTTTTCACAAAGCCCTCTTTTAAGTCTACAAACCTTTTATACTCTTTGGACTCTTCGTACAATTCTTCTTTCACAATATTTTTCGGAAAGAATTTGTAAATTGTTTCTTTTAATTCATTCATCATTTCAGATTTTGCCGTTTTAACCATTCTGTAAATCCCCCTATGTTAAAAGAATTCTCACCGTAATAAAGAATCATACCCCAAATATGTTATTAATTAACAAATATATTATATTAAAATAAATAATATGATTCAATTCTGTTTTTTTAGAATTTTTCTGTTATAATGGTGGATTCCGAAAAATAGACTTATCATAATATCAAAATTACAACAAAAAACGACAAAAACCTTTAAATTACCTTAAATAATAGAAAAATCCATATA
>NZ_BOQD01000073.1 GCF_018332515.1 Bacillus hominis
CCTATTTTCAATTCAATTTGCCAACAAAAATCGAACATTTATTCGATTTTTTTATTTTCTATCAAATAAAACTCGATTTACCCACAAAAAAAAGCTAGAAGAAATTTATATCTCTTCTAGCTTTTTATATAAATGATAAAATCCATATTTTGCAGAGCGTTCTCGAATTTGTTGACGACTTCCACTCAAATTAAGAGAGAAGATTTCAGTCGGTTCATCCTGAATCGCCAATCCAACAAATACTGTCCCTGGTTCTTTATGCTCTGAAGCATCCGGTCCTGCCACCCCAGTAAAACTAATCCCGATATCTGCATTTAACAGTTTCTTTATATTTTCAGCAAGATAACGAGCACACTGTTTACTAACCGCGCCGTCAGTACGTAACACTTCTTCAGGTACATGTAAAATTTGTTGCTTCACATCATTTTGATAACAAATGACACCGCCTTTAAATACAGACGAAACACCTGCATTTTCTGTTACTTGGTTTCCAAAAAGACCACCTGTTAAACTTTCTGCACACGCTAAAGTTAACCCTTTTTCCTTCAATAGCCTTATTGCCTTGTAATGAAGGAAATCTTGGTCATATCCGTAGAAAAATTCTCCTACTCTTTCTAAAATCAAATCTTCCACATGCTGAATCAGCTTCTCCGCCTCATCAGCATCATGATGTTTCGCAGTTAAACGTAATGTCACTTCCCCATCATTTGCAAGTGGTGCAATAGTTGGATTCGTCTGTCCATCAATTAAATCTTGGACTTTCACCTCTAATTGAGATTCACCAATACCAAAAAAGCGAAGAACACGAGAATAAATATTTTCCCCCGTTGTAAAGTTACGTAAAAAAGGCTCTACATAACTTACATACATCGGCTTCATTTCTTTTGGTGGTCCTGGTAATAAAATATAAACTTTTCCGTTCTTATTTAATCCCATACCAGGCGCCATACCGTGATCATTCGCAAATACAGTCGATCCATTTAAAACGAGCGCCTGCTTTTTATTATTCTCCGTAAATTCACGGCCTGTACGCTTAAAATAATCGCTTATCGATGTTAATGCCTTTTCATCATACACAAGCTCTTCATCTAAACTAGACGCTATTGTTTCTTTCGTTAAATCATCTTTTGTCGGTCCTAATCCACCTGTAAAAATGAGCATATCAGCTCGTTCTTCAGCAACTTCAATTGCCTTCTGTAACCGCTTGTTATTATCCCCAACAACAGTATGGTAGTACACGTTAATTCCGATTGAAGCTAACTTTTCAGACAAAAACTGGGCATTTGTATTTGCAATTTGTCCAAGTAATAATTCCGTTCCAACCGCAATAATTTCAGCATTCATCCCAATTCCCCCATAAACTTCTATTTTGAGTTTACAAAAGCATCTTTATTTTTCCAGAAATAATCCCATCCTGAAATAACGGTAAAGAATAATGCAATCCATATGAAAATATCTGCAACTGGAATATGAAGTAAATTTAACGGTACATCATGTAATAAGTATGCTGCAATCGCAATAATTTGTGTCCATGTCTTAATTTTCCCTAACTGATTTGCTGCAACTACTTCCCCTGTTCCAGCAAGTACAAGGCGTAAACCTGTTACTGCAAACTCACGGCTTATAATTACAATAACGATCCAAGCAGGTACGTATTGCATCTCTACTAACGTGATAAGTGCTGCCGAAACAAGTAATTTATCTGCTAACGGGTCAAGGAATTTCCCTAAATTCGTTACAAGATTATACTTTCTTGCATAATGTCCATCAATCCAATCTGTAGCCGAAGCAATAATAAAGATAAGCGCCCCTACTAAATGTTGAATCGGTAACTCTACATCACCAATTATAAATGAGCCCCACTCAAAGGGCGCTAGCATAATTACCATAAAAATTGGAATTAAGCAGATTCTAGATATTGTAATTTTATTTGGTAAATTCACAGCTATTCCTCCATCATATCAAAAACATTTGTTCATTGAAAAAAGTCATCGAAGCGATGACTGTTATTGCGCAGCTTGCCCTATCCCTAGATTTTTAATCAAGAATTTCTGATGATAATTCTCGTCCGGATTCAATGGGAATGTAACGACTTGGCCATTCAATTTAAATTCAACATTCGGTGCACTTCCTATATTAAGGTTTACCTCTTTCGCTGTTGATAAATCATATTTTTGGGTCTGGCCTGCCTGTAAAGTACCGCTAAAGATATCATTTCCTGCCTCATTTTTAATACCTACATAACTTGCGTTTTTTGTTGTAATTTCCAATTCTAACGCTTTATTATTATGAATTTCCAAAGTAGATGTTATCTTATCGGTCCCAACTAACTTAATTTCATTCTCACCAGCTGGCTGTCCTTTTTGTTCCTCTTTCTTTGGCTCTTCTTTCTTTGGTTCTTCTTTTTTTGGTTCTTCCGCTTTCGCTTCATCTTTCTTCGTATCTAGCGGAGAATTTTTTGCTTTTTGAACCTCAATTTTCTCACTTTGAGCATTTGGAACTTGCCTATCATCTTTTCCAGTTAACGCTTGAATAACAAACCAGACTACCACTCCACATGCGATTACTAACAACGCAATCAAAATTTTTGGCATATGATCTGCAATTGGCCATGATGAAGATTTTTGCATTGTTTCTTGTGTTTTTTGTCCAGTTGATACTTGCGGAACATCGTGTCTTTCAGATTGTGGTATCGTACTCTGATATTCTACAAGCAGTTCCTCTCCATTTAATCCAACCGCATCTGCGTATTGTTTAATGAATGCACGCGCATAAAAAGCTCCTGGCAACACATCATAATTGCCTTCTTCAATCGCTACTAAATGGCGTTTTTGAATTTTTGTAATTTCATGCAGCTGATCAATAGACAAGCCTTTCGCTTCTCTTGCTTCTGTCAGCTTTTGTCCTAATTCCGTCACTACTAACACCTCAATATTTCTTTAAAAGTCGAACATAGAGAAATTATTTTGCGTACCTTGCTCAATTTCATCTACTAAATTATATTGAATTTCTTCATCATAATCGTTACGCAATTCGATAATATAATCAAAATCATCCAATGTGTATTCTGACTGACTCACAAACACATCCGGATGTTCTACAACTTTCGTTGCAGGCAATCTCATGATTTCACGAACGAGCTGCCAGTGTCTTTCATTGGCACGCTTTGTCGACACAATTCCATCTAGTATGAAAATATTATCGTCGCTATACTCATCTTCAATCAATTGGCTACGAACAGTTTGCTTAATGAGAGTAGATGATACGAATAACCATCTCTTATTTGCACAAACACTTGCGGCAACAATAGATTCTGTTTTTCCGACACGAGGCATTCCTCGTATCCCAATTAGTTTATGACCTTCTTTTTTCATTATCTCCGCCATAAAGTCTACAAGTAATCCTAATTCATCACGCACAAATCGAAATGTTTTCTTGTCATCTGCATCTCGTTGTATGTACCTACCATGTCTAACTGCTAGTTTATCTCTAAGCTTTGGCGGACGATATTTCGTTACCGTTATATTATCCATCGTATTTAAAATTGATTCAAGTCTAGAGATTTGTTCTTGATTATCACACATAAGCAAAAGTCCACGTCGTGCATTATCTACACCATTAATTGTGACAATATTGATGCCAAGCATACCGATTAACGAAGAAACGTCACCAAGTAAGCCAGGTCGGTTTTTATGTATTTCATATTCAAAATACCATTCAATCATCCAAGATCACTCCCCCACGCTTACTTTACACCTACGTACTATATTATATGATTTCACCTTAATAGGGAAGCTAAATGTATAATCTATTCCTCCTAATTATTATACAAAAAAAGAGAGAGGAGCTTCTCCTCTCTACTTTTACTTATGTTGTACAAACTTCACCATTAAATTTGCGATTGTATGTTGTTCTTGTTCGTCAGCAACTTTCCAAAGCTCAGACAATAATTTTTCTTGATCGTTGCGCGCTTCTACTTCATTTGCTAAATAATCACCAACACGAAATGCCATATCTGATACTGCACCGCCATCAAGCCCTTTTCCTCCCGCTTGTTCTAAACGTTCTCCTAAAAAGCTCTTCCACTGATCAAAATTATCTAACACTGACATGTTTAAGCACCTCACTATTGAGTAATAGAATCATGCTTAATTTGTACATTTTTTTATTTTTTATGTAAGAAATTTTTAACAATGCCAACCGCCATTCACTCCGATAATTTGCCCCGTAATATAAGAAGCTCCTGGCGAAACAAGGAAGGATACTGTTTTTGCTACCTCTTCGGGTAGTCCTATTCTACCTAATGGAATATCTTCAGCAATTTCATTTTTATCATCTTCTGAAAATACATTTAACATTTCCGTTTCAATCGCACCTGGTGCTACCGCATTAACGCGCAATCCACTTAAAGAAACTTCTTTCGCTAAAGCCTTCACATACGAATTTTGTGCACCTTTTACCATTGAGTACAGCACCTCACAAGATGCTCCTATTTGCCCCCATATGGATGAAATAATGACAACATTACCACTTCTCCGCCCGATCATCGGTGGAAGCGCCATCGATAGAAGTCTATATACACTCTTCACTTGAAGCTCCACCATATAATCTAATTCTTCATTCGTAACATCTGTTACTAATCCAAAGATACTCTTTCCAGCTGCGTATACAATCACATCAATAGGATGTTCGATTTGTCCCCACAGTTCCTCCGCTCCATCGATAGAAGCTAAATTTGCTTGCACAGGAATCACTACATCAAATTCCTTTTGTAACTCCCTTACCTTCTCTTCGCTTTTATTGTAATGAATATAGACTGTATAACCATCCGCGATTAACTGCTTCGAAATAGCAGAGCCAATCCCTCCGCTTCCTCCAGTTACTAATGCATACTTTTTCATAAATTCCCTCTCTTATCTTTTATGTATAAATAAATAATACCCTCATCTTACCATTTGGCAATAACCAAACGGTAAGATGAGGGATATAGATACTGCGTTTTTTATTCAAATATTACTTCACTTTTTTGGTAACACTTGGCAGATGCTCATTTTCTCTTCAATTAATAATGTTTTTGCTGCTTGTTGTAGGTCTTGAACAGTTAATCCTTCTAACACTGTAAGAGCATCAAATAAACTAGATTCATTAAACGCATATCGTGTAAACTGATTTGCAATATATTCAGGTGAATTCAACGATCGTAAAAATCCACCAATTTTCTTTTTCTTCACCCGTTCCAGCGCAGTCTCATCTAACTGATCATAATTCGTTTGCAGTAAAATCCCTTTTAATCGCTCTGCCAATTCATCAGGTTGCTTCGTATCTCCACCAACCATTGCAAAACCGAAGTTATTTTCTTCTGTATAGTCATACGAGAACGAATCATCAATAAGACCTTCATTATATAAAGATTCGTAATGAACTGATCCTTTGCCAAATAAATAATCCAAAAGTAATGTAAGCGCAATTTCTTGTTTTAAAAGGGCTTGCCCTTTTTCTTTTAAATTCGTTGCCTTAATACCAACTAAACATTTTGGAGTTTGAACAGGCATTGAAATAATTTTTTTCTTTTCATTTACTTCTTCTGGTTCCTCTTCAAAAGAGCGAACGATTTCCGGTTGATTTTCGTAATCTTTTTTCGCTTGATTTTCACGAACTAAATCCATTGTTTTTTCAGGATCAATCGCTCCAACAACAAATAATAACATGTTGCTTGGATGGTAAAAAGTCTCATAACATTCATACAGTAGGTCTTTTGTAATTTTACTAATAGACTCAATTGTCCCTGCAATATCAATTTTAATTGGATGTTTCACAAACAAACTATCGATTAACCCAAAGTATAAACGCCAATCTGGGTTATCTTGGTACATTTGAATTTCTTGACCGATAATACCTTTTTCTTTTTCAACCGTTTTTTCAGAGAAATACGGTTCTTGTACAAAGTCTAACAACGTATTTAAATTTCCCTCTACATTTGATGTACAGGAAAAGAGATAAGCGGTTCTTGTAAAAGATGTAAAAGCGTTCGCTGAAGCACCTTGTTTACTAAACAATTGAAACGCATCATGGTCCTCTTTTTCAAACAATTTATGTTCAAGGAAATGAGCAATTCCATCTGGTACACGAGTCATGTCTTCTTTTCCAAGTGGAACAAATGTATTATCAACAGAACCGTACTTCGTCGTAAATGTTGCAAATGTTTTGTTGAAGCCTTGTTTCGGTAAGATATATACGTCTAATCCATTCGGAAGTTTTTCATAATATAGCGTTTCTTTTAATTGCTCATACACAATTTTCTCCATTTATTCTCCCTCCGTTCCATGTAAAAAGTAAATTGTATCTAGTTCAATATTATTAGCAACTTTCACAATCTCTTCTTTCGTCACGCCTTCTATGCCCGTTAGCCATTCTTCAACTGGACGCGTACGCTCCGATATTACCCCGTGATAAAGCATTTCAACAAAACCACGTGGTGTATCAATTGCCTCTAAGATTTGATTTTGAATTACACTTTTCGTTTGCTGAATCTCTTCCTCTGAAAAATCACCGTTTTGCATTGCTTTCATCTGTTCTTTAATAATTTCAACAGCCTTTTCAAAGTTCTTCGCTTCAATTCCAGACATAACGAAGAGCAAACCTTTATGACTTTCAAATCTCGATGCTGCATAGTACGCTAAACTATTTTTTTCACGGACATTTACAAATAACTTCGAATGAGAAAATCCTCCAAATAATCCGTTAAACAATTGTAATGCAAAATAATCTTCATCTTTATACGTAATGAATGTGCGATAGCCGATATTTAATTTACTTTGCTTTAGTTCTTGTTTTTCAACAATTTCTTTTTCTTCATTATTTCGTTTATGAAGAAGTACATTTCTTTCTTTCCTAGCGCGAGGTGAAATCGAAAAATACTTATTTACAAGCTCCATGGCATCTTCTGAAATGTCACCAATGATATATAAATCCATTTCATCTTCAGCTAACACTTTTTGATAATATTGATACAAACTTTCATTTGTAATAGAAGCAACACTTTCTTTTTTCCCATTTGCACTTAAGCGATATGGTTCTACTTTGCACATTTCTTCAATTAAACGCTCGTTTGCATAACGCATTTTATCATCATAAGTAGCTTCAATTCTTTGCAAAAGTGCTCGTTTCTCACTTTCTACAATAGAAGATAGAAAACCATCCCCTTCTGTTGCTGGATGTAAAACAATATCAGATAACATAGAAAGCGCTTTTTCAAATAACGGTGGTGCATCGCGTAAATATGTTTCATTTGCAATGTCTACATAAATAGAGATGATGTGGTCTTCCCCTTTTTTACTTACATCTACCGCTAAAGAAGATCCATATAATTCTTCTAAATATTGACGAAGACGAATTACAGAAGGCAGTTTTTCTGTCGCACTTTGCAATACGTATGGCAATAGGGCGCGCTCTGTCACCGTCTCCTCATTTAAAGGTGCTTTCAAACGAAATACAAAGGTATTTGTTTTATATTTATCAGTCGGAATAATATGTACTCGCAAGCCACCTAATTCATGCAGTTGCTGTTCCATTAGTTTCATTAATAGCCCTCCTTTACGTATGTAGGAATATTCCTCTTCAATATACAGTTTTTAGAAATAAAAAATCAACTTTTCTTCCTTATTATGCTTACATTTGAGTCTTTCTAAAAACTTTAATATGTAAGGAACATAGTAAAATTCCGTATTACATATATTCTATGTAAAAAAGCCCGCACTAATGTGCGAGCTTTTCTTATACTTTTTAAATACTCATCGTTTTCCTTTTTCATAAGGCGTTCCTAATGCTTTCGGAGCTTCAGATCGGCCTACAAAACCAACGAGTGCTAATATTGTAAATACATACGGTAATATCGTTAAGAATACACTTGGAATTTCTTTTAATACAGGAATTGTACCACCTGTTATCCCAAGTGATTGAGCAAATCCGAAGAACAGTGCTGCTCCAAGAGCACCGAGTGGATTCCATTTACCAAAGATCATAGCTGCTAGTGCTAAGAAACCTTGTCCAGTAATTGTAGCACCTGAGAAGTTACCAGAAATCGACATTGCGAAGACCGCACCACCCACTCCTGCAAACATTCCAGATATACAAACTGCAATATAACGCATTTTATATACATTAATCCCCATCGTATCTGCTGCCATTGGATGTTCACCAACAGCACGAAGACGAAGACCGAACGGCGTTTTATAAATAATGTACCAGACAACAAAAGCTAAAATAATAGCAATATACGATGTTAACGGTACATTTGAGAAAAAGATTTTCCCGATTACCGGAATATCCGAAAGCCCTGGAACATCGATTTTTTCAATTCGGTATTGAATAAAATCAGTTTGTCCTTTACCAAAGATTTTCTTAATCGCAAATACTGTTAAACCGAGAGCCAAAAAGTTAATCGCTACCCCGCTTACTACTTGATCTGCGCGGAATGTAATGGATGCTACTGCGTGAAGAAGTGCAAATAACCCACTACCAATAGCTGCAAATAATAGTGCAATCCAAGGAGTCATTGCTCCCCACGTATCACCCATTAATAACGTTGTAACGATACCAGTAAATGCACCAAATAACATTAAACCTTCTAATGCTATATTTACAACTCCGGAACGTTCACTGAACACTCCACCTAACGCCGTAAAAATAAGTGGCGCTGCCGTATATAACGTACCAGTCACAAGAATGGCTAAAATATCTAAAAAGCTCATTTATTTTCCCTCCTTGCTCATGCGTGTAAGTGCCCAGCGTAAAACATAACTGCAAGCAACAAAGAAAATAATACATGCGATAATAACATTAATTAACTCAGAAGGTACATCTGCTTCAAAATTCATTTGTGGGGCTGCACTTTTCAAACCGCCGAACAGTAAAGCCGATAATAATATACCAAACGGATTATTCCCTCCAAGAAGAGCTACCGCAATCCCATCAAATCCAATACCTGTAAACGAAGACATCGCTGTCATGTTTTGGAATGTACCAAGCCCTTCCATAGCACCACCAATCCCTGCAAATGCACCTGCAATCGTCATAGATAGCACAACATTTCGAGAAACTTTCATCCCCGCATACTGAGAAGCATGTTGATTAAATCCAACAGATTTCAATTCGTATCCCAATGTCGTTCTGTCCAATAAGAACCACATAATAATCGCAATTAAAATCGCTACGATAATTCCCCAGTGCAAACGAGAACCATCCGTTAAAGAAGATAGCCATTCAGAAGATAAAGAAGCACTAGATTTTATGTCATACGATTTCTCATTCGCCTCATGTAAAAAGCGCTTAATTAGATCATACGTTACGTAAAGTGCAATATAATTCATCATGATCGTTACGATTACTTCATTTACTTTAAATTTCCCTTTCAAATACCCCGGGATAAATCCCCATAAACCACCAGCTATCGCCGCTACTAAAATTGACAACGGGATATGTAAAATTGCCGGTAATGATACTGCATACCCAAACCAAACAGCAGCAAGCCAACCGACTAATAATTGCCCTTCTACTCCGATGTTAAAAAGACCTGTACGGAATGCAAATGCCACAGAAAGTCCTGCTAACACAAGTGGAATCATCGTACGTAATGTTTCACCAATTGCTTGCGGATTTCCAACCATTCCTTCCCAAAGCGCTGCATACCCAACAATTGGATCATATCCACTAACTAACATTACAATGGCACCAACAAGTAAACCAAAAATAACGGATAATATAGGAACTAAAATGTTAATTGTTCGCTCCGTTAAAAATTTTTTAGCCATTTGTATTCACCTTCTCTTTCTCCGTTCCGCCAGCCATCAACAAACCAAGCTGTTGTTCATTTGTTTCTTTCGCATCGACAATTGCCACAATTTTCCCTTCATATATAACAGCAACTCGATCACTTACATTCAAAATTTCATCCAGTTCTAGCGATAGAAGTAATACTGCTTTCCCATTATCTCTCTGCTCGATTAATTTTTTATGAATAAATTCAATCGCACCTACATCTAAACCACGTGTTGGCTGTGCTGCAATTAATAAATCCGGATTACGATCCACTTCACGTGCGATAATTGCCTTTTGCTGGTTTCCACCAGATAGTGCACGGGTTAAGGTTTGTTCACTAGGTGTACGTACATCAAACTGTTCAATAAGTGCTTTTGCTTTTTGTGTGATTTTACTAAAGTTTAAAATCCCTTTCTTTGAGAATGGGTTTTTATAGTACGTTTGCAAAACTATATTATCTCTAACAGAAAAATCAAGCACAAGCCCGTGTTTATGACGGTCTTCTGGAATATGACCAATTCCTTCCTCTGTAATTCTTCGAACAGGCCAATTCGTTATTTCTTTTCCTTTAATTGCAATAGAACCTGACTCAACTTTTCGTAAACCAGTAATTGCCTCTATTAATTCACTTTGTCCATTTCCATCAATCCCTGCAATACCAACGATTTCTCCTGCACGAACAGTTAAGTCAAGGCCTTTTACAGCAGGTAATTGGCGTGCATCATGAACGACAAGATTCGCAACAGATAGAACCTCCTCTTTCGGTTTGGCCTCTATTTTTTCTGTTTTAAAATTCACTTGACGTCCGACCATTAATTCTGCAAGTTTATGTTCATCCATTTTCGCAACGTCAACTGTACCAATTCCTTTACCTTTACGAATAATTGTGCAACGATCGCAAACTTCCATAATTTCTTTTAATTTATGTGTAATAAGAACGATAGATTTTCCTTCTTGCACAAGCTTTTTCATAATTTGAATCAACTCATGAATTTCTTGAGGAGTTAACACTGCAGTCGGTTCATCGAATATTAAAATCTCCGCACCACGATAAAGCGTCTTTAATATTTCAACCCTTTGCTGCATCCCAACCGAAATATCTTCAATCTTTGCATATGGATCAACAGCTAAACCGTACTGTTCAGATAATTGTTTAATTTCTTTTGCAGCCTCTTCAACAGCTATCTTCCCTTTTCTCTTCGGCTCATTTCCAAGAATGATATTCTCTGTAACTGTAAAATTATGAACAAGCATAAAATGCTGATGGACCATCCCAATTCCAAGGTCATTTGCTATATTCGGATTTGTAATTTTTACAGGGTTTCCTTTAATCTTAATTTCGCCCTGTTCTGGTTGATACAAACCGAACAGTACATTCATCAACGTTGATTTCCCTGCACCATTTTCTCCAAGTAAAGCGTGTATCTCTCCCTGTTTTACTTGCAGCGTAATATCATCATTCGCTACAATGCCTGGGAATACTTTTGTAATATTGTTCATCTCAATTACGTATTCCATTTTGTTCCTCCTTCTAGCAGGGAACACTCCCCAATTACACTCTATTAAAAGTATTTTTATATATACAAAGGTTAGTTCTAAGAACTAACCTTTGCTATTTCTCTATCATTATTTCTTTAGAGCAGCTTCGTATGCTTTATATTCCTCATCAGTCGCAGGTACTTTAATTTCACCAGCAGTGATTTTCTTCTCAAACTCTTCTACTTTTGTTAAAATTTCTGGGTTTACTTTTTTCACATTGTCAGTTGATTTCGCGATACCGACACCTTCATCTTTTAAACCAAACTCTTCTACTTTACCGCCTTCTAACTTACCATCTTTCGCTTCTTGTGCTACTTTTGCTACCGCAATATCAACGCGTTTTACCATTGAAGTTAATGTTACGTTTTCAGGCATACCTTCTTGATGTTGATCACGGTCAACACCGATTACCCAAACATTTTCACCTTTTTTCTTACGATTTTTCGCTTCTGTGAATACACCGTTACCAGTCGCACCTGAAGCATGGTAAATTACGTCAACGCCTCCACCGTACATTGCTGAAGCTAATATAGATCCTTTTTCTGGCTTATCAAATGCGTCAGCATATTGTGATACGATTTCGATATTTGGGTTTACTGCTTTTGCACCAGCTTTGAAACCTGATTCAAATTTTGTAATTAATGGACTCTTCACGCCACCAATAAATCCAACTTTATTTGATTTTGTTGTCATTGCTGCTACAGCACCAACTAGGAATGAACCTTCATGGTCTTTAAATGTAATACTTGTTACATTCGGTGCTTTCACAACAGTATCTACAATTGCAAATTGCTCTTTCGGATATTGTTTTGCAACCTTTTCAATCGAGTCTTGCATTAAAAATCCAATACCAAATGTTGTGTTATAATTATCTTTCGCAAATTTCGTTAAATTCGGGATATAGTCTGCATCTTTACTTGATTGAAGGTAACGATATCCTTCATTTTTCTTTAAATCGTTGTCTTTACCAAATTTCGTTAAACCTTCCCAAGCTGATTGGTTAAATGATTTGTCATCAACGCCCCCAACATCTGTAACCATACCAACCTTAAACTCTTTATCCCCTTTTTTGTCACTATCCGCTTTATCCGAGTTACCACATGCACCTAACACCGTACTCGCTGCTAACGTTAACGATAATAAAAGACCTGTTTTTTTCTTCATACTAGAAACCCCTCCTGAAATGTTTTGTCTAATGATTCATACGCTGCTGTCCCTTACTTCTTGCTGTCACCTCCCTAAAAAGGAACTTCCCTACATACGTTTTCTTAATACGTGGAAGCTAAACTTATCAGCTCTAAAGTAATTAATAGAATATAAGATTGGCTCATCATTTTGATCATAGTGCATTTGTTTTAAAACTAGCAGTGCCGTTTCAGGTTCACATTCTAAAATCGGTGAAATTTTCGGGTGATAACCAATCGGTTCAATGTGAGCAACTGCGTATGTGATACGCTTGTGCGTATTATTATGTATTACTGTAAGCAACGATTCCTCATTGTATCCCGATAAATCTGGTAATATCTCTTTTGCTAGTTTATCAATGCAATACACAACTGGTTCCCCATCCGCTGTACGAACACGTTCAATCATTACTGCGCTAAAACCATCTTCACAATTAAATTTCTCTTTTTCTTCTTCTGTTAAAGTTGTTGTAGATGATGATAAAAAGATTGTTCCTGGTGTTTTCCCCACACTAGAAATCATATCTGTAATACTAGAAAGTTGCTCTATTCCAGAAGAAAATAACGGCTTCGCATTTACAAATGTCCCTACACCATGTCTACGAATAACAACATTTTCTTCTTCTAAAATGCGCAGTGCTTCCCTTAAAGTTGCCCTACTTACACCAAGTTCTTTCGCTAGATCAAACTCTGAAGGTAACTTTTGTTTTTCTTTGTAAGCCCCATCTTTAATTTTTCCTTTGATGTGATCAATCACCCGCAAATATAGGTGACGACTATCGGATTTTACTGACATAAGACTCCCCCGCATTTCAATTATTCGACCTCTGATGTAAGACTTCTTTTCTCTTTTTTCAACTTACAACATAGTAAAAATTACTAAATACTAAAAATAAGCGTAATTATCGAATAAATATTAATAATTTTTCAAGATGAAATTTTCACTC
>NZ_BOQD01000074.1 GCF_018332515.1 Bacillus hominis
ATTTGACTCGTGTTTTTTTTATTTCCCATGAAATAGGTTGGATTCCGGTAATAAAAATGCTGAAATATAGTAAGGGATTTTTTGAGCAGAAATATTGAGAAACTGATAAATAAATGGATAATCTTCAGAGCCATAGCTTCCAAGTAAATCATACCACCAATCTGTTTCATACCTAGAAATCATGCTTAAATTATAGAGCAATAAATAATGAACAAGGAGCTCAGGCAACACTGGCTTAGAGTTTCTAGGGTCGGTCGTAAGTGGTAAATAATAAGTGTCAGTAAGATGTTCATAGTATAAAGGTGTGCTATACATAGGATTCCATGATTGAATAGGTGCTGAAAAAAACACATTTAATTCATTATTTTTCTCAGGTACGTGTTGTATTGATAAATGCTTACAAGCTGTTTCGATGTAACGAGAAAATCTCTCTTTAGTCATATGTAGTCGATCTAGTATATTGACTGAAAAGGAGAGCTCATTTTTATTTGTTGAATCGATTTTATATAATGTTGTTCCTTTTTGACTATAGCGAAATAAATGTTGTAACTCAGGGATTTTTCCCATTAGCTCTAACATATTAAATTTTTCTGTTTCCAAGTGTTTCATGTGAAACAGTTGTTCTGCCGCGTGAGTAAATAGTCCATTTTTCTGTATTTTCACCTCATCTTCTAAAAATTGATATCCTTGTTTTTTTCGTTTACGGGTTGTTACTCCGTGTGCTAAAACGGTTGTTGATTCTGGATAGTTTGGATTAATAGTTAATAAACAAGCTTTAAAAAGTTGCCCTATTCCATAAAATAACAGCATTGGTTGAATGGAAAGTGGCGCTGTTTTATACAATTCATAATAATTTTTACCGTGTTCTAAGTAATAAATAAATGGATAACAATTTTCAAAACTTTTTTTTTCGGCATCCTGAATCGAAGATTTTTCATAACAACGGGCAAGATAATGTTGTACGTTTTGAGATGAAAAGAAGAAACTTAATTGCTGCCAAGCACAAGGTGTATGATGCATATATTACGCTCCTTTTATTGTCTAAAAATTCTAACATATTTATACTTTCTTGACAGTATTTTAACCAATTGATAAGCTACTAATAATAATTTCTGGTATCATGGGGGGAACAATTATGTGGGAAACTAAATTTGTTAAAGAAGGTTTGACTTTTGATGATGTATTACTTGTACCAGCAAAGTCAGATATATTACCAAGAGAAGTAAGTGTTAAAACAGTTTTATCTGAAAGCTTACAGTTAAACATCCCGTTAATTAGTGCAGGAATGGATACAGTAACAGAAGCTGATATGGCTATTGCAATGGCTCGTCAAGGCGGTTTAGGAATCATTCATAAGAATATGTCTATTGAGCACCAGGCAGAGCAAGTTGACAAAGTAAAACGCTCTGAAAGCGGCGTTATTTCAGATCCATTCTTTTTAACTCCAGAACATCAAGTATATGATGCGGAACATCTTATGGGAAAATACCGTATCTCAGGTGTACCAGTTGTAAATAATTTAGATGAGCGAAAACTAGTTGGTATTATTACAAACCGTGATATGCGCTTCATCCAAGACTACTCAATCAAAATTTCTGACGTAATGACAAAAGAACAGTTAATTACAGCCCCAGTTGGTACTACACTGGAAGAAGCTGAAAAGATCCTACAAAAGTATAAAATTGAAAAGCTCCCTCTTGTTGACAATAACGGTGTATTACAAGGGCTTATTACAATAAAAGATATTGAAAAAGTAATTGAATTTCCAAACTCTGCAAAGGATAAGCAAGGACGCTTATTAGTTGGAGCAGCAGTTGGTGTAACGGCTGATGCAATGCTTCGTATCGACGCATTAGTAAAAGCACAGGTAGATGCAATCGTTCTTGATACAGCTCATGGACATTCTCAAGGTGTTATTGAAAAAGTAAAAGAAGTTCGTGCAAAATATCCAGCACTAAACATTATTGCTGGAAATGTTGCTACAGCTGAAGCAACAAAAGCATTAATTGAAGCTGGTGCAAACGTAGTTAAAGTTGGTATTGGACCAGGTTCTATTTGTACGACACGTGTTGTAGCTGGCGTTGGCGTACCACAATTAACAGCAGTTTATGATTGCGCAACAGAAGCTCGTAAACACGGCATTCCAGTTATTGCAGATGGTGGTGTTAAGTACTCTGGTGATATGGTTAAAGCTTTAGCAGCAGGAGCACACGTTGTTATGTTAGGTAGTATGTTTGCTGGTGTTGCTGAAAGCCCTGGAGAAACTGAAATTTACCAAGGTCGTCAATTTAAAGTATATCGTGGAATGGGTTCTGTTGGAGCGATGGAAAAAGGAAGTAAAGATCGTTACTTCCAAGAAGGAAACAAAAAACTTGTTCCAGAAGGTATTGAAGGACGAGTACCATATAAAGGACCTTTAGCAGATACAGTTCATCAATTAGTTGGTGGATTACGTGCAGGTATGGGATACTGCGGAGCACAAGATTTAGAATTCTTACGTGAGAATGCGCAGTTCATTCGTATGTCGGGCGCTGGTTTACGTGAAAGTCATCCTCATCATGTGCAAATTACAAAAGAGGCTCCAAACTACTCATTATAATGTCTTATATGTAAATAGACGGAGATTTGATATCTCTGTCTATTTTTTTTTGATTATGTTAGAATAACGGTTATGTGAGTACATAGATATTGGGGGTAGCAAAAGTGAAAGGTATGTTTTGCAAAAGATTCATTGCGTTGGTAACAGTGCTTACACTAGCTTTTGGCATGTTTGCACCATATAGCAATGCATCAGCAGAAACAGGAGCTGCTTTAAACATTGAAGCAGGTGCAGCGATCTTAGTTGAAGCGAATTCTGGAAAAATTTTATATCAAAAGAATGCAGATGAACTATTATCAATTGCTAGTATGACAAAGATGATGAGTGAATACCTAGTGAACGAGGCTGTTGCGAAAGGTAAACTAAAATGGGATCAAAAAGTTAAAATTTCTGAATATGCTTATAAAATTTCGCAAGATCGGTCGTTATCGAATGTGCCTCTACGAAACGGTGAGTCGTATACAGTAAAAGAGCTATACGAAGCAATGGCAATTTATTCTGCTAATGGTGCAACAATAGCTTTAGCTGAAGCAGTTGCTGGAAAAGAAGTAGACTTTGTAAAAATGATGAATGATAAGTCGAAAGAGCTTGGATTAAAAAATTATAAGTTTGTAAATTCTACGGGCTTAACGAACAAAGATTTAAAAGGACACCATCCTGAAGGGACAACTCCAGATGAAGAAAATAAAATGTCTGCGAGAGATGTAGCAATTTTAGCACAACGTCTTATTGAAGATTTTCCTAAAACATTAGACATAGCAAAAATTTCAAAAAAAGTATTCCGTGAAGGTACTCCGGATCGAATCGAAATGTCGAACTGGAACTGGATGTTAAAAGGCTTAATTAAGGAATATGAAGGCGTAGATGGCCTGAAAACAGGATCAACTCCAGAAGCAGGAGATTGTTTCACTGGTACGGTCGAGAGAAATGGTATGCGTTTCATTTCTGTAGTTATTAAAACGAGTTCTCATACAGCAAGATTTGATGAGACGAAGAAGTTATATGATTATGGCTTTGCTAACTTTGAAATGAAGAAAATGTATGAAGAAGGTTCTTCGGTCAAAGGACAAGAAACAGTACGAGTAGAAAATGCAAAAGATAAAGATGTAGCAGTTCAAACAAAACAAGTTGTTTCACTTCCAGTGTCAAAAGGAAGTAAAGATGTTTATAAAACAGAATTTAAAGAAGCAAGTAAGGGACAAGAAGCACCTATCAAAAAGGGTGTTGCACTTGGTCAGATGGTAATTACACCAAAAGATACGAATGACCCTGGATTTTTATCTGGTAAGTCATTACAAGTAGATCTTGTAACAAAATCAGCAGTAGAAGAAGCAAACTGGTTTACTCGTTCTATGCGCGGAATTGGTTCTTTCTTTAGTGGTATGTGGAATAGTGCTGTTGATACAGTAAAAGGTTGGTTTTAAAAGCTCCTCATTGTAGGAGCTTTTTCTTATTCCTATTTTTCATACCGACTTTATGAAAAAGTAGTGGACAAGCATCTGATAGTTAGTGGTAGAATGTAAGAGTATTCTTAATTTTCTTCTTTAACGGGGGAAAGCAATTCACCTAGGGGGGTTTTTGTACATGACAAATGTAACAGGGACAGAACGTGTAAAACGTGGAATGGCAGAAATGCAAAAAGGCGGCGTTATTATGGACGTAGTTAACGCTGAGCAAGCAAGGATTGCAGAAGAGGCAGGCGCAGTTGCTGTTATGGCATTAGAGCGTGTACCTGCAGATATTCGTGCAGCAGGTGGCGTTTCTCGTATGGCAGATCCAACAATTGTTGAAGAAGTTATGGGTGCTGTATCAATTCCGGTTATGGCAAAATGCCGTATCGGTCACCTTGTAGAAGCACGTGTATTAGAATCATTAGGGGTAGACTATATCGATGAGAGTGAAGTATTAACTCCTGCTGATGAAGTATACCATTTAAATAAACGTGATTACACAGTTCCATTTGTATGTGGTTGCCGCGATATCGGAGAAGCTGCACGTCGTATTGCAGAAGGTGCATCTATGCTTCGTACAAAAGGTGAACCTGGAACAGGAAACATTGTAGAGGCAGTGCGTCATATGCGCCAAGTCAATGCAGAAATCCGTCAAGTTGCAAATCTACGTGAAGATGAGTTAATGACATATGCAAAAAATACTGGTGCTCCTTATGAAGTACTACTTGAAATTAAACGCCTTGGTCGCCTGCCAGTTGTAAACTTTGCAGCAGGTGGTGTAGCAACACCAGCAGATGCAGCGTTAATGATGCAACTTGGTGCTGATGGTGTATTTGTTGGATCTGGTATCTTCAAATCAGAGAACCCAGAGAAATTTGCACGTGCAATCGTTGAAGCAACGACTCATTATGAAGATTACGAACTAATTGCAAGCCTTTCAAAAGGCTTAGGTAATGCAATGAAAGGTATCGAAATTTCAACGTTATTACCAGAACAACGCATGCAAGAGCGTGGATGGTAATTAAAGGAGATCTCTGAAATGGTGAAAATCGGTGTACTGGGTCTTCAAGGTGCAGTTCGTGAGCATGTAAAATCAGTTGAAGCAAGCGGTGCAGAAGCTGTTGTTGTAAAGCGTATAGAACAACTTGAAGAAATTGATGGTCTTATTTTACCAGGCGGTGAAAGTACAACAATGCGCCGTCTTATTGATAAGTATGCTTTCATGGAGCCTCTTCGTACATTTGCGAAGTCGGGTAAACCAATGTTTGGTACATGTGCGGGTATGATCCTTCTTGCGAAAACGCTCATTGGCTATGAAGAAGCACATATTGGTGCTATGGATATTACGGTTGAGCGCAATGCGTTCGGACGCCAAAAAGATAGTTTTGAAGCTGCACTTTCAATGAAAGGTGTGGGAGAAGACTTTGTTGGTGTATTTATCCGTGCTCCGTATGTTGTAAATGTAGCTGATGATGTTGAAGTACTTTCTACACATGGCGATCGAATGGTAGCGGTAAGACAAGATCAGTTTTTAGCTGCTTCTTTCCATCCAGAATTAACGGACGATCATCGTGTAACAGCATACTTTGTAGAAATGGTAAAAGAAGCGAAAATGAAAAAAGTTGTATAAGTAACTTGCAACTTGTATAAGATTATAGTAAATTGATGGTAACAATTTTATAAAATAAGCGTGTTGATAGGAAGTAGTAACAAATGTTGTTTCTTATAGAGAGTCGATGGTTGGTGGAAATCGATAGAAACAGTTTGTGAATCCATCCTGGAATGGAATGTGGAATATCTTTTGATTAGTAAGCATTCCCGGTGAAGAGCCGTTATTTCTACTTGAGAGGAAAGCGGTAATGCTTTCAACTAGGGTGGCAACGCGGGTTAACTCCCGTCCCTTTGTATAGGGACGGGAGTTTTTTGTGTTTTATAAAATAAAAGGAGGAGTATATAATGCTTGATATTAAATTTTTACGTACGAATTTTGAAGAAGTAAAAGCAAAATTGCAGCATAGAGGCGAAGATTTAACGGATTTTGGTCGCTTTGAAGAACTTGATACGAGAAGAAGAGAGCTACTTGTTCAAACGGAAGAACTAAAAAGTAAACGTAACGAGGTATCTCAACAAATTTCAGTATTAAAGCGTGAAAAGAAAGATGCGGAAGCTCTAATTCTAGAAATGCGTGAAGTTGGGGAAAAAGTAAAAGATCTTGATAATGAGCTTCGTACAGTTGAAGAAGATTTAGAAAGATTAATGCTATCTATCCCAAATATTCCTCATGAATCTGCTCCAATAGGTGAAACAGAGGATGATAACGTAGTAGCACGTACTTGGGGAGAAGTGAAAGAATTTACTTATGAGCCAAAACCACATTGGGACCTTGCTACTGATTTAGGGATTTTAGATTTTGAACGTGCTGGGAAAGTAACGGGAAGCCGATTTGTATTTTACAAAGGTGCTGGTGCAAGATTAGAACGTGCTTTGATTAGTTTTATGCTTGACCTTCATACTGATGAGCATGGATATGAGGAAGTATTGCCTCCTTATATGGTAAACCGTGCAAGTATGACAGGAACAGGACAACTTCCGAAGTTTGAAGAAGATGCATTCCGTATTGAAAGCGAAGATTATTTCTTAATTCCTACAGCTGAAGTACCTGTAACGAATATGCATCGTGATGAGATTTTAAGTAAAGAGCAATTACCGATACGATATGCTGCATTTAGCTCATGCTTCCGTTCTGAAGCAGGTTCAGCTGGTCGCGATACACGTGGTTTAATTCGCCAACACCAATTTAATAAAGTTGAACTTGTGAAATTCGTGAAACCAGAAGATTCTTACGAAGAGTTAGAAAAATTAACAAATGATGCAGAGCGCGTGTTACAATTATTAGAGTTGCCATATCGCGTTATGAGCATGTGTACAGGAGATTTAGGATTTACAGCAGCGAAGAAATATGATATTGAAGTATGGATTCCAAGCTATGGCACATATCGTGAAATTTCTTCTTGTAGTAATTTTGAGGCCTTCCAAGCGAGACGCGCGAATATCCGTTTCCGCCGTGAGCCAAATGGCAAACCGGAACATGTTCATACACTAAATGGATCTGGTCTTGCAATTGGACGTACAGTGGCAGCTATTTTAGAGAACTACCAACAAGAAGATGGTACAATTATAATTCCAGAAGTTCTTCGCCCTTATATGGGAGGAAAAACAGTTATTAAATAAGTTAAAACATTCATCGGTATGAGTGATTGGTAATTATGGGCATTGTCAGCAGTGTCATAAAGGAGAGGGGAAGTAAAATTTCCCTTTCCCCATAATTTATTATGGTAGGGTTGACTAACTGTTTTTCTTTTGATATTATATTTGATGTCAATATGGAGGTATACCCAAGTCTGGCTGAAGGGATCGGTCTTGAAAACCGACAGGCGGCGAGAGTCGCGCGGGGGTTCGAATCCCTCTACCTCCTCCAGATATAATTGACAACAGCGCATATAAGTGGAGATTGGAGAACTCGTTACCAACACGTAACGAGTTTTTATTTTAAAACCAATCATAAAGTATGATGTAAGGATATAGTGTCCTTATTACACACTCATATTCCGATGATTATCTTCATAGATATGAAAGGAGTTAACATGGATCTTATTATACAAACGTTTCCTTTAGATGGAAAAACTTTATATTATGTACAATGTCCTGTCTGTAAGAACAATAGAATTTTAAACAGTGGTGCAAATGTGTCGCGCATTATAAGTGATGATACATTCCGTAAACTTTGTGGTTGCACTTGTGATGTAAAACAAGTTGCAAAAAAAGTAGAGGTGCCAAAAGAAGCTGAAAAACCAGCTGTGCAAAAAGAAGTAACTCCAAAACGTACAGGGAAATTACTAACAGCAGTAATTAATGGGAAAGAAATGACTGTTAAAGAAATTGCTGAAACATATGATATTAGTACGAGCACTGTTCGTCAGCGTATTAATGCTGGAAAGCCAGAGAGTGAAATTATTGCTCCGACGAAAAAGAAAAAGTAATTTCATAGAAAAACCCGTGCGTATGCACGGGTTTTTTATTTTACAAGTTTACGTGTTTGTTTTAAAAAATGTCCAATTTTTTTAATGATTGGTTCGATTGAATCGCCATCTTTTAAAATATCGTACTCATTAATATTTAAGCGTAAAATAGGGCATGAATTAAAGTTATTAATCCAGTTTTCGTAACGTCCATGCATCTCTTTCCAATACTCAATTGGTGTTTGCTGCTCCATTGGACGTCCTCGTTCTTGAATACGATCGACAATATCATCAAACGAACCTTCTAGGTAAATTAATAAGTCTGGATGAGGGAAGTAAGGAGTCATGACCATAGCATCAAACAAACCTTTGTATGTTTCATAATCAGTTTCAGTCATTGTACCCTTTTCGTGATGCATCTTTGCGAAAATACCAGTGTCCTCATAAATAGAACGGTCTTGAATAAAACCGCCACCATATTCGAAAATTCTTTTTTGTTCTTTAAATCGTTCTGCTAAAAAGTATACTTGTAAGTGAAAGCTCCAGCGTGTGAAATCAGCATAGAACTTGTCCAAATATGGGTTGGAATCTACTTTTTCAAAAGATGTACGATAACCTAAAGCGTTAGCTAATGCAGTTGTCATAGTTGATTTACCGACACCTACAGTTCCAGCAATAGTGATAACTGCATCATTTGGTATATCATATTTTTGCCTTAAATTCATTGTTATTTCGACCCCTTCAAGAGAATATTTTGAAGAGCGGATAAGATGACATTTAAATCATCAGGATTTCTTACAAAATCCATATCGTCTCCATTAAATTTTAATACTGGAATATCTGGATGGTCCTTTTTGAAAGCATCCATTGCTGTTTCGTAATCTTTTGTAAGCTGTAGCAAGTAATTTGGATCCATATTTTTTTCGAATTCTCTTCCGCGCATCGCAATTCGTTCTTGTAATGTTTCTAGGCTCGCTGTTAAATAAACGATGACATTTGGTACAGGCATATCTTGCGTAAGAATGCGATAAATTTGCATGTACTTGTCATATTGAGAATCTTTTAATGTACGGGATGCGAAAATTAAATTTTTAAATATATGATAATCTGCTACTACAGGCTTCCTTTGATTCAAATACTTTATGTTAATATCCTCTAGTTGTTTGTATCTATTACAAAGAAAGAACATCTCTGTTTGAAAACTCCATTCGTCGATGTCTTCGTAGAATTTTCCTAAAAAAGGATTTTCATCAACAATCTCTTTTAGTAAGTGGAGTTGCATGTGAGTTGAAAGTTCCTTCGCAAGTGAAGTTTTTCCAACACCAATTGGTCCTTCAACCGTGATAAATGGTACTCCGGTCACGCTGTTTCCTCCTTTCAATCAGTGATTTACCGTGACTACTAAAAACACAAAACAGAATTATTGTAGCACAAGAGGGGAGCGAGCGGACTAATTTGATATAAAAAGTTAGAAAATAGATATGTATTAATTAAATTTTATTTGGGATGACGGTACAATATTTGCCTTTAATGTGGCTTCCATTATTTTTAAAGCATGTTCATTATCTTGCTCGTTATTAGAAGCGATGCAATCCCGTGGCACATAAAGTGTATAATTTCTCATATGGGCATCATTAGCTGTAAAAAGGATGCATATGTTCCCGGCAATTCCTGTTAAAATGAGATTTTCGATTTTTAAATAACCTAATAAAGAATTCAAAGGTGTTTCATAAAAAGCAGAGTAATGTGGTTTAATAAAAATGTAATCGTCAGTATGTGGAGCAATGGCTTCGATAATATTTTTACTATAATCATTTGTACAATGAGTAATAAGTTGATCGATATCAGATCTCCAAAGTTGATAGTGATCATTGATATAAATTATTGGATAGCCCAATGATTTCATGGTGTCCTTTAATTGTAAAATGGGGTTCTTTATAATTTCACATTTCTGTGCCAGGATGGGCCCGTGGGAGAATTGAAAATCATTAATCATATCGATAATGAGTAAGGCAGTATTTTTCATATGTAATTCCCTCTCTTTCTTCTTTAGATTGGATTGAATTTGTAAAAGTTATCCCACCTGTAAGGAATGAAAAAGTGTATTTTATTTTGGTGAAAGGACTATATTATGGAGCGAGATATATATTTTATGCAGTTAGCAATAGAGGAAGCGAAGAAGGCGGAGGCGATACAAGAGGTACCAATTGGTGCTGTAATTGTGCTAGATGGTGAAGTGATTAGTGTCGCACATAACTTAAGAGAAACTGAACAGAGATCAATAGCTCACGCCGAGCTCTTAGCTATTGATGAAGCTTGTAAAAAATTAGGGACATGGCGTTTAGAAGATGCAACGTTATATGTAACATTAGAGCCTTGTCCAATGTGTGCAGGGGGAATTGTTTTATCGCGTGTAAAACGGGTTGTATATGGAGCGAGCGATCCGAAAGGTGGATGTGCAGGTACATTGATGAATCTTTTAACTGATGAGCGTTTTAATCATCAGTGTGAAGTAGTGGCTGGTGTACTTGAAGAGGAATGTGGTACGTTGTTAACGATTTTTTTTAGGGAGCTTCGTAAGAAAAGAAAAGAAGCGAAAAAACTAGAGAAAAGTAATGGTAACTAACGTATTTGCATTTTGTAAAAAAACAAGTTATACTGATTATGCCTTATCCAAGGCAACCGAATATTGGTTTTAACTTTGCCGTGCTAAGCGGGGAGGTAGCGGTGCCCTATACTCGCAATCCGCTCTAGCGAGGCCGAATCCCTTCTCGAGGTTATGCTGCTGTAAGGTCTGACTTAAGTAAGTGGTGTTGACGTTTGGGTCCTGCGCAACGGGACCCCGTGAACCTTGTCAGGTCCGGAAGGAAGCAGCAATAAGCGGGTTTTCTCGTGTGCCGCAGGAGTGCCTGAACCGAGCTAACTGCTTAAGTAACGCTTATGGTACGTAATCGACAGAAGGTGCACGGCAGTTATATATGTATACAAAACTCACCTTAATATAAAGGTGGGTTTTTTGTATGGAAAATAACTTTTGGAATCTATAAACAGAATGGGTTATAATAAATAAGATAATAACCTTTGAGGGAGGCCGTATTTTCGTGTCATACCAAGCGTTATACCGAACATGGAGACCGCAAAAATTCGAAGACGTAGTCGGTCAAAAGCACGTGACAAAAACGTTGCAAAATGCCCTTCTTCAAGAGAAAGCTTCACATGCTTATTTGTTTTCTGGTCCGAGGGGAACAGGGAAAACGACAATTGCAAAAGTATTTGCAAAGGCAATTAACTGTGAACACGCTCCGGTAGCTGAACCTTGTAATGAATGTCCTTCTTGTTTAGGAATTACACAAGGGTCCATTTCAGATGTATTAGAAATTGATGCGGCTTCAAATAACGGTGTAGATGAAATTCGAGATATAAGAGATAAAGTAAAATATGCTCCAAGTGCTGTAGGATATAAAGTATACATTATTGATGAAGTTCACATGCTTTCCATGGGTGCCTTTAATGCGCTTTTGAAAACTTTAGAAGAGCCACCAGAACATGTTATTTTTATTTTGGCGACAACAGAACCGCATAAGATTCCAGCTACAATTATTTCACGTTGTCAGCGTTTTGAGTTTCGAAAGATATCAGTAAATGATATCGTTGAGAGGTTATCGACAGTCGTGACAAATGAAGGTACGAAAGTAGAAGATGAAGCGTTACAAATCGTAGCGCGTGCCGCTGAAGGTGGTATGCGTGATGCGCTCAGTCTTATCGATCAAGCTATTTCTTATAGTGATGAGACGGTGACGAGTGAAGATGTTTTAGCTGTAACAGGATCTGTATCTCAGCGATATTTAGGTAACCTGGTAGAATGTATACGTGAAAATGATGTATCAAGAGCGTTACGTATTATAGATGAGATGATGAGTAAAGGGAAAGATCCAGTTCGCTTTATGGAGGATTTCATTTACTACTATCGTGATATGCTTTTATATCAAACTTCATCACAATTAGAACATATGTTGGAACGGGTAATTGTAGATGATCAATTCCGTACGTTAAGTGAAGAAATGCAACCGGAAGTAATCTATGAAATTATTCATACCCTTAGTAAGGGACAACAGGAGATGAAGTGGACAAACCATCCAAGAATTTTCTTAGAAGTTGTTATGGTGCAACTGTGTCAGCAGTTTATGATGCAAGCAAACGGCGCAGATCGTTTACAAGCGATTATGAACAGGATGCAGCAGCTGGAGAAAGAGTTAGAGCAAGTTAAAAAGAATGGCGTGCCAGCTGGTGTGCAGCAGGAAGTAAGAGAGACGCGGGCAACACCAAAACCGGTACGAACAGGAAGTATGAAAATTCCTGTTGGACGTGTGAATGAAGTGTTAAAGCAAGCGAAGCGTCAAGATTTAGAACAGTTAAAAGCTGTATGGGGCGAATTATTAGGAAGGCTCAAGTCACATAACAAAGTAGCATTTGCTGTTTTATTAGAAAATAGTGAACCAGTTGCGGCTTCAGATGATACCTATGTGTTAGCATTTCAATATGAGATTCATTGCAAAATGGCTAGTGAAAATCGAGAAGCGATGGATACATTGGAACAAACTCTTTTTGAATTGTTAAGTAAAAGGTTAAATATGATTGCTATCCCAAAAAGTGAATGGGGTAAAATTCGTGAAGACTTTTTACAACGTGAAGGCGGGGATTCTGAAGAAAGCCCAGAACAAAAAGAAGATCCTCTTATAGAAGAGGCTGTAAAATTAGTAGGGCAAGAACTTATTGAAATAAAAGAGTAATAATAATTAGGAGGAATTAATTATGATGCGTGGCGGAATGGGAAATATGAATAATATGATGAAACAAATGCAAAAGATGCAAAAAGACATGGCGAAGGCGCAAGAAGAGCTTGGTGACAAAACAGTTGAAGGTACAGCTGGTGGCGGAATGGTTACTGTTATCGCAAATGGTCATAAGCAAGTTCTTGAAGTGAAAATTAAAGAAGAAGTTGTAGATCCAGAAGATATTGAAATGTTACAAGACTTAGTATTAGCTGCAACGAATGATGCACTTAAAAAGGCTGAAGAACTTTCGAATTCTACAATGGGTAAATTTACAAAAGGTTTGAACTTACCAGGTGGAATGTTCTAGGAGGATATTGATATATGCATTATCCAGAACCGATATCAAAATTAATCGATAGTTTTATGAAATTGCCAGGAATCGGACCGAAAACGGCGGTTCGACTGGCATTCTTCGTGTTAGATATGAAAGAAGATGATGTGTTAGGTTTTGCGAAAGCGCTTGTGAATGCGAAGCGAGATTTAGCGTATTGTTCGATATGCGGGCATATCACTGACCGCGATCCTTGTTATATTTGTGACGATTCGCATAGAGATCAATCGGTTGTTTGTGTAGTACAAGAGCCGAAAGATGTAATTGCGATGGAAAAAATGAAAGAATATCAAGGTGTATATCATGTGTTACGTGGGGCTATTTCTCCAATGGAGGGAATTGGGCCTGAGGATATTAATATCCCGCAGTTATTAAAGAGACTACAAGATGAAACAGTACAAGAAGTGATATTAGCAACAAACCCTAATATTGAAGGGGAAGCTACAGCGATGTACATATCCCGCCTCTTAAAGCCAACAGGGATTAAAGTAACTCGTATTGCACATGGTCTGCCAGTTGGTGGAGATCTAGAATATGCAGATGAAGTAACACTATCGAAAGCTTTAGAAGGCCGTAGAGAGATATAAGAGGAGAAGGGAAAATGTTCTTTCAAAAAAAGGGTAAGTTGCGTAAAGAGTATGACGATAAGTTAATTGTATTATTAGAAAAGGTAAAGAATGAATGGCTACGTCAAAAGAGACTGGTTGAACAAAGTGTTGAGCCGTCTCAAGATGTACTTTGTTCTTTAAAAATAGCAGAGGCGAAATATTTTTTCTTGTTAAAAGAAGCAAAACGTCGTCCTGTGAAAATGGAACAATGGTAAAAGGTCCTGCTTTTTAAAGCGGGACCTTTTGCTTTTTATCGATTTATTTGTGAGTAACAGGGCTACTTTATTTTTGGGATATAAAGAGGAGGGAGAAAAGGTGGGAATGGAATTAGTTGTATCTAATTGTTAGTGCTTAGAAGAAATATTACTGATTAAAGGTTATAAAGATGAAGTAATAGGAGTTATGTTATAGATGTTCTTTTTTATTGTCTTGTCCCATACAAATGGATATGTATAGGTCATTCATAAGGAGGAAAAAATGAATTCTACAATTATTATTGTTGGCATTCTTGCTTTGGTTTTTATTTTTCTTGTTTTTGGTGTTTCTGCTAAACCAATACGTTTTATAGGGAAAGCACTCTTTCATGTCACTTTAGGTATAGCTTTACTATTTATTGTGAATGTTGCAGGGACATATTTTGATTTTCATATTCCAATTAATATGGGAACAGCTACAGTATCAAGTTTATTAGGGGTGCCAGGTGTTGCTGCATTAGTGATTATTAAGCTATATATAATGCCAAGATAAATTTATTTTGGCATTTTTTTAAAAAGCGTTGACGTCGCCGGTAGCAAAACGCAGAAAGCGACAAACGAAATCAAAAACGAAATGAAAAACTTAGTTGACATTTCAATTCGAAATGTTAACATAAGGAAGTCGCTAAAGCGCGACGAAGTTCTTTGAAAACTGAACGAAACAAACAACGTGAACGTCAATTTTTATTTTTAGATGCTAGACAAACTAACTTTATTGGAGAGTTTGATCCTGGCTCAGGATGAACGCTGGCGGCGTGCCTAATACATGCAAGTCGAGCGAATGGATTGAGAGCTTGCTCTCAAGAAGTTAGCGGCGGACGGGTGAGTAACAC
>NZ_BOQD01000075.1 GCF_018332515.1 Bacillus hominis
TTGAGCAAAGAAGTTAAGTGGAAGATCAACTGCCCGTAAACGCCCGATTGGTTCAACTAATAATCAGTGGGGGATGAACAAAACCCCCACTGATTAAAGTTTCACTTTATATACGAACAGCAGTCCCGCTCACCGCAACCATTAGCATCCCTTCGCGAACGACTTCGTAGTCGACGTCGATACCAACAATCGCGTTCGCATTTTTTTGTCTTGCGAGAGTTTTCATCTCTTCCATTGCAATGTCACGCGCTTCTTTTAATTTACTTTCGTAAGCGCCTGAGCGACCACCGACAACGTCGCGAACAGAAGCAAACAGGTCACGAACGATATTCGCCCCCATAATTGCTTCTCCATTGACGATATCGATATAATCAATAATTTCTTTCCCTTGAATTGTAGAAGTTGTTGTTACAATCATGCTTTATAGCCCCCCATATAAGATTTTCACTTACTTAGGGTGCACTAATTCAGCAGAAATTATATTTACGAACTGAATTGAGCTTCATATAACCGGCTGTATCCTCCGCCTTGCCCAATTAGTTCCTCATGCGAACCTTGCTCTGCAATACCATCTTTATTTACAACAACGATACGATCTGCATTTTTAATCGTTGCAAGCCTGTGAGCGATAACTAACGTTGTACGACCAACGGATAGCTCAGCAAGTGATTTTTGAATAGCAAGTTCCGTCTCTGTATCTAGCGCAGAAGTTGCTTCATCTAAAATTAAAATTGGCGGGTTTTTCAAGAACATACGTGCAATTGCTAAGCGCTGCTTTTGTCCTCCTGAAAGTTTCACACCACGCTCACCAATAACTGTATCTAAACCGTCTGGTTGCGAGTAAATTAAATCCTCCAACTGGGCACGTTTTACCGCCTGCCAAATTTCAGCTTCTGACGCTTTTAAGTTTCCGTAAGCGATATTTTCACGAATTGTTCCTGAGAATAAGAAAACATCTTGCTGCACAATTCCAATTTGCTTACGAAGTGACGACAACGTCATCTCTTTCGTATCAATGCCATCAATTTGAATCGATCCAGATGATTGTTCATAAAAACGTGGTAATAAACTACATAGTGTTGTTTTCCCTGCCCCTGATGGCCCTACGAAAGCAACTGTTTCACCTGCATGGATTTTCAAACTAATATCATTTAAAATTGGTTCTTTGTTTTCATATCCGAACGTAATGTTATTGTATTGAATATCACCGTGTACATGTTTAACTTCTATTGCATCTTTAGAATCTACAATATCCGGCTCTGTTTCAAGAAGCTCTACATATCTTTTAAAACCAGCGATTCCTTTCGGATAACTTTCAATAACCGCATTAATTTTTTCAATTGGGCGGAAGAAAATATTCGTTAATAAAACGAATCCAATAAATCCACCGTACGTTAATTCACCTTGCAGAACAAACCATGTACCACATATTAATACAAAGAGTGTTACAAGACGCATCAACATATAACTAATCGATGAATTTAACGCCATAATTTTATACGCCATTAATTTCGTTGTACGGAAACGAGCGTTGTTGACAGCAAATTGCTCTTTCTCAAACTTTTCATTTCCGAATGCTTGTACAACTCGAATACCCCCAACATTGTTCTCAATGCATGCATTAAAATCAGCAACATCTGAGAATAAACGTCTAAACGTACCTGTCATTTTTTTATTAAAGTAAAGCGCCAACCATAATAAGAATGGAATGACGAAGAATGTTAATAGCGCTAACTTCCAGTTAATCATCATCATAAATGAAAATGCCCCAACTAAAGTCATAATAGCGATAAACAAATCTTCTGGTCCATGGTGAGCAATTTCCCCAATTTCCATTAAATCGTTTGTAAGGCGTGAAATTAAATGACCTGTTTTATTATTGTCAAAAAATCTAAATGATAGCTTTTGAATGTGATCAAATAATTTCTGCCTCATATCTGTTTCAATGTTAACACCAAGCATATGTCCCCAATATGTAACGACATATTGCAAACCTGCATTTAACACATAAACTACGAACAAACCGAAACAAGCCCATAAAATAAGTGTCCAGTTTTGTCCCGGTAATAACTTATCAATAAATTGATTTACGATAAGCGGGAAACCAAGTTCGAGTAAACCTGCGATAACTGCACAGGAAAAATCGAGTACGAATAAACCTTTGTACGGTTTATAGTAAGAAAAAAATTTACGTAGCATATTTCCCCTCCATTTTCCAAATTAAAAGACTCTCTAAATGATAACCATTATCAAATAATTATTCAAGTTATCCGTCTATGAAACTAAAAAAACCTTCATCTGTGTTTGATGAAGGTTTCCATTTTATTTTATATAGCTTCCGAATCCCACTCATGTTCTTGCTGAACAAACACAACACCTAACTCGTGATGTCCCCCGGCATATAATGCTGTTTGAGCAAGACGAAGCTCACCATTTGTATCTAATACTTCTAATTTACAAAACGCCCCTGTCGTCTTCGTTTGAAGCGCATCATAAAACTCTTCGGTACTTCTTGGAATGACTCCATTTACTTTCGTAATAACTTCTCCAGGCTTTAAATTCATCTCCGCCCCAATTGTATTCGGAATTGTATCTAACACAACAAGTCCATCATTACGTGCGGCAAAGTATGCTGGCCTTTTCTCATCCGCAATTTTCTCTTGCATCGAGATCGTGAAACGTCCAAGCATTGCAACTCCCATCGCGATAATTGCGAGTACGTGCCACCAGTAACTTGCGATACCTAAAACGAGTACGAGCCCTGCTAATCCATAGACACGTCTTCCTGTAAATAATAAAGCTTCTGTCGGCTCATAACTTCTAATCTTTCTCATAAATCCAATTAAAAATGGAACGAGGAATAAAGAGTATGTAGTCGAACCTATTGAAACGACAGGCCACCAAGAAATAAATCCTGTCACCGCGTCTCCTGGTATAAGAATAAATACTGGTACAAGCCATAAACGATTTGATTCATGTAGTCCAATTCTTAGCCCACGCTTACCTTTCTTAATTTTCGGCGTAGAATATCGCACTGCATTTTTAGAGATTAATAACCCCTCTACAACAAGCATAACGCCTAGTAAAATAGCAAGGGATACAATCGTACCCTCTTCACCTTCTCCAAGCTGTAAGAAGGAGACTGGCATCTTAGACGATAACAACACGAATGCAATAGCGATTCCGAAAGTATAAGCTACAGATAAATATCGATACATAGCAGTTAATCCAAATAATAGCGTCCAAAGTAAAATTGCCCATAAACTCGCTTTTGAAACAACAAGCCCGAGTCCAATCGTAATAATAGATACGATTAATCCGTACCCAATACCTGCAAATAGAGTTGTTCGTAGTTCAAACCAAATATCATATACTTTAAAAGAAAAATCTTTTCGTTCTCGTAATATACGTAAGTATCCAACGAAGATACTACTAATTAAAAATACATAGACAGCAGGGTGTAAGAAAAAACGTCCAACTGCTCGTAGTATTTCAAAAAGCCATGCCTCCACGAATTCATTCACCACCATTTATATCATTTTTTCTTTTTATCTTATCATAACTAAAGAAATGTTTGTTTAACACATAAAAAATACAGGCATCAAAGTGCCTGTATTCTTTCTTATTTCGCTATTAATTTCAATGCCGTCTGTAATTGTAAATCATTTTCTCCAGAACGGATTTTTTCAATAATTTTAGTTTGAAGCGCTTCAGCTGTCTTTTTATCGAGTTGTCCTGTTGCTTCCATCTCATTCGCATTTTGGAATGCTTTTAGTGCTGATTCTGTCTCTTTGCTAAAGTATCCATCTTCACGTCCTGGTACATATCCTAAACTCTTAAGCATTTCTTGCGCGTGTTTTACTTGTACATCATTTGAATTGTATGAAAGTGTCTTTTCAATTTGAATTGGTGTCGCATGATAATAATCTGGTTGCTTCACTTCTACAGTTGGCGCGATTCCTTTTTTATGAATCCAATTGCCATCCGGTGTTAACCATTTAAACATCGTTAATTTAATGTTGCTGCCATCTTTAAATGGAACAGCCTGCTGAACAGTACCTTTACCAAACGTTTTTTCACCAATTAAATCGTATCCTTCTCCTTCTTTTAGCGCACCCGCTAAAATCTCTGAAGCAGAAGCACTTCCATTATCAATTAATACTGAAATTGGATATGGCTTTCTTTCTTTCAGTTCAGTGGAGAATTTCTTCTTCTCACCATTTCGCTGTTCTACTTGTAGCATTGGCTTTTTATCTGTCATGATTTCTCCTAGTATGTCTTCTACACTATTTAAATAGCCACCAGGATTACCACGTACATCAATAACTAAACCTGCTATATGTTTCTTCTCTAACTCTTTTAACTGATCCTTAAATTCTTTCGCAGTATTTTCAGCAAAAGAAGTAATTTGCATATAACCGATATCTTTTCCGCTCTCTTGCTTTACGGAACTAAATACAGTGAAGATCGGAATCTTTTCACGCTTAATTTTAAATTCTATCGGATCAGCCACTCCTGCGCGCTTAATTTCAATTGCAACAGTCGTTCCTTTTTTACCACGAATTTTTAATACTGCTTCTTCACGTGATAAATCTTTCACACTATTTCCATCTACAGATAAAATTTGGTCATTCGGTTTAATTCCTATCTTTTCTGCTGGTGAACCTTTAATTGGCGATACGATAATAAGCTTACCGTCCGTCTTGTTCACTTCAGCTCCAATCCCTTCAAGTTCAGGATCCAGTGACTGACTAAACTGTTTTGCCGTTTCTTTATCCATATACGTGGAATAAGGGTCCTTCAGCGTAGATAACATTCCTTGTATCGCACCTTCGACTAACTTGTCGTCTTTCACGTCTTCCACATAACGTGAATCAATTAGTGCATACGCCTCATTAATCTTTGCCAAATTCCCTTGCGCTGTGCCAGCATTACCATTCGATACTGTTTGCGTTACATACGCTGGGTTTATCCCAAACCAGTACATACCACCAAACATCCCGCCAGCACCAATTAAAAATGCAACAACCATTCCAATAATTGCAACTCTACGTTTCAATGCGGAATTCCCCTTTCCAGAACACACAGGTGGTGTAGCAAAAGGCATCACACGATGTGTGATGCCTTTACCTATTTCTACTATATGATAAGCTTGTACGAATTATGTTTGCAACTTTTTATACTTTTAAGAAGCGACGAATTGACATTACACTTCCCCACATACCGATTAATGCACCAATTAACACTAATAAACCAGCTAATTGGAATACGAATGGGTTGTATGGTAGAAGCTCGAAAATTGTTCCGCCAAGTTTTTCATTGAACACACCTTGCAATGAATTGTATATAACTAAAATTAGGCCAATTGGAATAATTGATCCTAATACTCCTAGGAATAACCCCTCTAACAAGAATGGCCAACGAATAAACCAGTTTGTTGCACCAACAAGTTTCATAATTTCAATCTCAGTACTACGAGCATAAATTGTAATTTTAATTGTGTTAGAGATTAAGAACATCGCTGTAAATAGAAGACCAGCAATTAACAGAATCCCGATGTTACGACCAGTTTTTACAGTATCAAATAATTTTTCAACTTGACCTTTACCGTATTGAACATTACTTACAAACTGCATTTTCTCAATCTTTTTCGCAATTGTTGCCGTATCTGTTGGTTCTTTTGCTTTTACAACGAATACATCTTTCAATGGGTTATCTTGTTCAAATAACTCAAACGTTTTTCCGCTATCACCTAAGCTTTTAATTAAGCGTTTTAACTCTTCTTCTTTAGAAGAATATTTAATAGAGTCTACTTTTGCAATCTTACCCATATCATCTTCTAATTTCTTTTGATCAGCTTCTTTTGCTGCTGGATCAATGTGTACACGAATCTCTACATCTTGCTCTACTTTCGTCGCAAAATGGTTCATATTCATAATCGCTGCCAAAAAGACACCTACAAGTAATAATGTAACTGTTACTGCACTTACAGAAGCAAATGTCATCCATCCGTTACGGGATAGATTTTTCACACCTTCTCGCAAATGTCGACTAAGGGTTTTAGCCTTCATATCCGTATCCTCCCTCAATCTCGTCTCGAACAATTCTTCCGCCTTCAATTGCAATTACACGATGACGAATTGTATTTACGATATCTGCGTTATGTGTCGCCATAACAATCGTTGTACCACGCTCATTAATACGTTTAAAAATATTCATAATATCAAGCGCTGTTTCAATATCTAAGTTACCTGTTGGCTCATCAGCAATTACAACCTTTGGTCTATTTACAATCGCTCTTGCAATCGCCACACGTTGTTGCTCTCCACCTGAAAGTTCGCTTGGAAGTGCATCTGCACGATCCTCTAGACCTACAAGACCTAACACTTCTGTAACACGTTCACGAATCGCATCTGGTTCTTCTTCAATTACTTCTAACGCAAACGCAACATTCTCATATACCGTTAATTTAGGTAGCAATTTAAAATCTTGGAAAATTACGCCTAATTGACGACGGAAATATGGAACATCTCTTTCTGCTAATGTTTCAATTACAAGTC
Organism: Bacillus hominis; assembly: GCF_018332515.1. Classification (GTDB taxonomy): domain Bacteria; phylum Bacillota; class Bacilli; order Bacillales; family Bacillaceae_G; genus Bacillus_A; species Bacillus_A hominis. The sequence continues at coordinate 6,561 of NZ_BOQD01000075.1, forward strand.
CATTTACATTAATTGATCCTGTAGATGGCTTCTCTTCACGATACATCATTTTAATAAATGTAGATTTTCCGGCTCCACTCGGTCCAACTACGTATACGAATTCACCTTGTTTAATGTTAACTGTGAGACCAGCAATGGCTTTCATACCATTTGGGTACTCCTTATAAACATTCGTCATTTTTATCATTATTTATCACCCAATACTTAATGATTTTTTTCGAAATACTTTTCCGTACATTTGAAAATAAAAGAAAAACCTTTATTTTCGCTCGACCATTCTTGTTGAAGGTAGCTTCCATACATGCTTTTTATTAGCAACGCTACTCTATGTAATATATTTCATCAAAATTCTACAAACCCCATTGTAACATCAATCGGTTTCCAATTCGGATACAATTTTGTTACAGTTATGTTACATCCCAGGAAAAGGTAAACGAGCTCATGTAATTACTTAACCCGAAGCACTTTTCGGTCAAGTTATACAATCAGCTCGTTTATTAATTACGTTTCTTATTTATGCTCCGCTAACCATTCAGCTACTTTTTTTGCGTCCTCACCTTGAATAAGCCCAGGTGACATTGAGCCACGACCTTTTTTAATAATTTCTTCGATATCTGCAGCGTCATACTTGCTGCCTACTTTTCTTAAATCAGGTCCAGTTGCTCCTGCTAAATCTTTCGCGTGACAACCAGCACAACTTCTTTGGAAAATTTGTTCTGCACTATCTGTACTTGCAGACTGATTCGAAGACTTACTCTCTTCTTTATTTCCACATGCTCCTAAGGCAAAAACGACTGATGTCCCTAACGCAATAGCCAACAATTTCTTTTTCACTTCCATCGCTCCCCATTGTTGATATTCTTTTCATTCATAACTAGACAATAATCTTCATAACACACTCATTATTCATTATAAGCATTATCTTTATATAGAAAAACTAAGGTATATTTCATATTTTTCACAAATATAGTGAGAAGCCTAATAAAATAAAGCTTTCACAAATTGTTTCAATTCTGTGAACACCTTAAAAAGTTCTATAAAGAGCCTTTTTCTTCAAACCAAAACTGAGAATCCCTATATAAAGCCCTACCCTATTACCGCTCTGTTTTACTATTCTCTACTTTTTACAAAACAATATACGGCATTGTATTCTACATATAATCTCATCAAAAAGAGAAGTTGTCGCCTTCAACTTCTCTTCCCCTTTATTTCATCAATATAAATAAGATAAGCCTCTTTATATCCTCTTGGACCTCAGCATGTGCCAACAGTTCTGTTGGCTTTTTCTCTTATTAAATACGAGAACGTAAATACGCATCAATAAATGGATTAATTTCCCCATCCATAACTGCTTGTACGTTACCAACTTCTGTATTTGTACGATGGTCTTTCACAAGAGAATACGGGTGGAATACGTAAGAACGGATTTGGCTGCCCCATCCAATTTCTTTTTGCTCTCCGCGAATCTCATCTAATTGCGCTTGTTGTTCTTCTAATTTCTTTTGATATAATTTCGCTTTCAGCATTTTCATCGCATGTTCACGGTTTTTAATTTGAGAACGCTCTGACTGACATGTTACAACCGTGTTCGTTGGTATATGCGTTATACGAACTGCTGAATCTGTCGTATTAACGTGCTGTCCGCCTGCACCACTTGCACGATACGTATCTATTTTCAAATCTTCTGTACGCACTTCAATTTCAACTTCATCATTGAATTCAGGTACAACTTCACAAGATACGAACGATGTATGACGACGACCTGAAGAATCGAACGGTGAAATACGTACAAGACGATGTACACCTTTCTCCGCTTTCAAGTAACCGTAAGCGTTATGACCTTTAATTAATAATGTAACACTCTTAATACCAGCTTCATCGCCCGGTAAGTAGTCAACCGTTTCTACTTTAAACCCACGTTTCTCAGCCCAGCGTGTGTACATACGTAATAACATAGAACCCCAGTCTTGTGACTCTGTTCCACCTGCACCTGGGTGTAATTCTAAAATAGCGTTATTTTTATCATAAGGATCGCTTAATAGTAACTGAAGCTCGTACTCATTCATTTCTTGAATTAAAGTTTTCACTTCAGATTCTAATTCCTCATGTAAATCTTCATCATACTCTTCTTTAAGTAGGTCATGCGTCATTTCTAAGTTTTCGAACGTCTCATCTAACTGACGGAACCTTCCAACCATATCTTTCAGCGCATTCGCTTCATTAATTACAGCTTGTGCGCCTTGTTGGTCATCCCAAAATCCAGCGCCCATCATCGTTTCTTCTAATTCTGCAATTTGTTTTTCCTTAGTAGGAAGGTCAAAGAGACCCCCTAAAAGCCGCTAATCTCTTAGCCATTTTTTCTAATTCTTGCCTAATTTCTACTAATTCCATTTCCTTCACCTCTATGTAATTGCTGTTACTTTCATATGAAAACAAGGGAAACTCTCTCCGCTCATTACGGAGAGAGTTTAATCCTTTTTATCCCGCTATTTGCAGGCAGTAAGACTCCCATCTCAAAATTCGGCGAATGCGAAGAAGTTAGGTGAAAGTCGAACTGCCAGTAAAAGCCCGATTGGTGAGGGCTAATAATCAATGGGAATGAAAAAAACCACTGATTAAAGTTTCACTTTATTATACATTTTTGATGTAAAAATTTGCAAAGCAGTCTAAACTACAGTTCCCTATTACTGCCCAATGCCACAACAGTTTTTATATTTCTTGCCACTACCGCATTTACATAAATCGTTGCGTCCCATTTGGTCACCTTTTACAACCGGTTTTTTCTTCGCGTCTTCGCCATCGCTTGATGGATGAACAGCTTCACCTTGAACAACTTCTTGACGCTCTAAGTTTTGCTCAATTTCAGCTTTCATAATGTAACGAGCGATTTCCTCTTCAATAGAAGCGATCATCGACTCAAACATTGCGAATCCTTCCATTTGGTATTCACGAAGTGGATCGATTTGTCCGTAAGCACGTAAATGAATACCTTCACGAAGATTGTCCATTGCATCGATATGATCTGTCCATTTCGTATCTACAACACGGAATACAACAACCTTTTCGAATTCACGCGTCTGCTCTTCAGGTAGAAGTTTCTCTCTTTCGTTATAACGCTCTAATAATTTCGCGATAATTGATTCGCTCATTTCTTCCGGAGCAAGGCGACGTAACTCTTCTTCTTTTACATCTCCTTCTTCAAGAAGGTTTGTATTTAAGTAATCGACAAGACCTTTAATGTTCCAATCTTCTTCGATTTCTTCTTGCGTATGAAGTGCAACAGCACGTTCTATCGTAGATTTCATCATACCTTCAATAATGCTGCGTAAGTTCGCTGAATCCATTACTTCTTGACGCTGTTTATAAATTACTTCACGTTGTTGACGAAGTACATCGTCGTATTGCAATAGCTGTTTACGTGCATCATAGTTATTTCCTTCTACACGTTTTTGCGCAGATTCTACCGCACGAGAAACCATTTTACTTTCGATTGGCTGTGAATCATCCATACCAAGACGATCCATCATCGCTTTCATATTGTCAGAACCGAAGCGGCGCATTAGTTCGTCTTCCATTGATAAGTAGAACTGTGTTACACCAGGGTCTCCTTGACGACCAGAACGACCACGTAACTGATTATCAATACGACGGCTTTCGTGACGCTCTGTACCGATAACTGCTAGACCAACGTTTTTAATATCCTCGCCTAACTTAATATCCGTACCACGACCAGCCATATTCGTCGCAATTGTTACAGAGCCTTTCATACCAGCTTCTGCAATGATATCTGCTTCACGCGCATGGTTTTTTGCGTTTAAGATATTATGACGTACACCTTTACGTGTTAACATTTTCGAAATAAGCTCTGACGTTTCAATTGCAACTGTACCAACAAGAATAGGTTGTCCTTGCTTATGACGATTTACAATATCCTCAACAACTGCATTGAATTTACCTTCCATTGATTTGAAGATTAAATCAGCACGGTCATCACGAATAATATCTTTATTCGTTGGAATTACGATAACATTCATATTGTAAATACTACGGAATTCTTCTTCTTCCGTTTTCGCTGTACCAGTCATACCAGATAACTTTTCGTACATACGGAAGTAGTTCTGGAACGTAATTGTTGCAAGCGTCATACTTTCATTTTGAATTTCTACGCCTTCTTTTGCTTCAATAGCTTGGTGTAAACCTTCGCTATAACGACGACCTTTCATAAGACGACCAGTGAATTGGTCTACGATTACGATTTCGCCTTCTTGTACAACATAATCTGTATCACGGTGCATAACAACGTGTGCACGAAGCCCCTGATTAATATGGTGAAGAAGCGCTACATGTTTTAAATCAAATAAGTTTTCAATATGGAAAGCTTTCTCTGCTTTCGTAATACCATCTTCAGTTAACATTACATTTTTCGTTTTCACATCAAATGAATACTCTTTTTCATTTTCTAATGTACGAACGAATGCATTTGCAAACATGTATAGCTCTGTTGATTTTTGAGCTTGTCCAGAAATAATAAGCGGCGTACGCGCCTCATCGACTAAAATAGAATCGACTTCATCGATGATAGCAAAATTAAGTGGACGCTGAACACACTGCTCTCTATATAACACCATGTTGTCACGTAAGTAATCGAATCCAAGCTCGTTATTTGTGCTATACGTAATATCAGCAGCATAAGCAGCTTGTTTCTCTTCACGCGACATATGGTTTAAGTTAATCCCTACAGTTAAGCCAAGGAACTCATGAAGTTGTCCCATTTCACTTGCATCACGTTGTGCTAAGTATTCATTGACTGTAACAACGTGAACACCTTTTCCTGTTAACGCGTTTAAATATACAGGTAAAGTAGATGTTAACGTTTTACCTTCACCTGTTTTCATCTCAGAGATATTTCCTTCATGTAAGGCGATACCACCCATTAGCTGTACGCCATATGGACGCATTCCAAGAACACGATTTGCCGCTTCACGAACAACCGCAAAAGCTTCAGGAAGTAGATCGTCTACTGTCTCACCTTTTGTTAGACGTTCTTTAAATTCAATCGTCTTTCCTTTTAATTGTTCATCAGTTAGTGGCTTAATAGATGGTTCTAATGCATCAATTTGCTCCACTGTCTTCTGCATACGTTTAATTTGGCGCTGGTTGACATCAAATACCTTTTTTAAAATACCGATCATAGGAAATACGCTCCTCTTTTATTAAAATAAAACTTCCGATTGCTTTCTTTTTCTCTTTACAATCAGTCGTTATAAAAATCAAATTTATGTTATGCCAATTTTTCTCCTAATTAAAAAAACTAAAATGTATAAACCTAATGATAATTGTAACACTTGTCTTATAACTATGACAACAATCGTCCAAATGTCGAGCTTTAGATTCAGAAAAAGTTTTTATTTTATTTGTTCCAACAAACTAATATCTCTTCGTTTCAAATTTACGTTACAAATTTTGTATTAAATCTAAGTAGTATTCCTTCAAGTTCTCTTTTAAAGAAGATGGCTCAATTATTTTTATAGTTTTACCAAAACTAGCTAGATACGCGATGATAAAGTTGATTTCAGCAGGCTCATAAGTTCCTATTAAATATGTATCTTCACATTCTTCCCATAACTTCATCGAAGGATATTGCTGTTGCTTAAATATCTCTATCCCCCTCGCAGTAATTGAGCATTTAAATTGAATAGCTTGTTCAGTTGCCTTCCACAGACTATGTGCGTTATGTATATTTATATTTTCCAAATCCAGACTATCCTGAGCACCTACTATTTCTAACGACCTAATACGATCACAGCGAAACACTCGATAAGCCAATTTATCTAAATCGTAAGCCTGACAATACCAATAACCTTTCATTGCATAAATCGAAATCGGTTGAATACGTCGCATTGTCGTTTGTTTCGGCGTTACATAGTTTATAGTTAAAGCCCTATTTTGAACAGCAGCTAACAAAATCTCTTCTAAATAACCACATTCATGTGCCTGTTCCAAATGAAAAAAGGACACTCTTTTTTGCAAGTTTTCAATTTGCTCACACTGTTTTGGCGAAACACTATCTAAAAATTTCTTATTAATGGAATGAAACGAGATTTGAAAGGGAATACTTACAAAGCTTCTTAGCGCTTGCATTGCAAAATAAAGTGCAAAAACTTCATGATTTGTAAATGAAATTGGTGGTAATGTCATCGTTTTTATTAAACGATACCCTCCATACCGACCATATTCCGCAAAAAGAGGTACACCCATTTCCTCTAATGATGCAATATCACGTAAAGCTGTCCTTTTTGAAATTTGAAATTCATCTATTAAATCTTTCAATGTGAATATTTGTTTTTGATTAATAAAACGTAGCATCTGATTTAAACGTTCAACTTTTTTCATAAATTCCCCCTATAGGTGCCACGTATTGGCACCTTATATTTGTATAGTAATAAGTGTAAACATATATGAAGGAGGCAATACAATGAACTTTGAAGTAATCCCTTTTTTATCATTAAATGGGCAAGGTGCTAAAGCAATTGCATTTTACGAACAGTATTTAGGCGCAAAAGTTTTATTTAAAAAGAATTATAAAGAAATGAAAGAAATAGACCCGAATTTTACGTATAAAGAAAGCCAGGAACATTATATTACCCATTCCGTTTTACAAATTGGCACAAATAAAATTATGATTGCAGAACAGGCAGTGGATTCCACACGCCCTTGGCAATTAAGTAATAGCTCATCATTATGCATTCAATCTAAAGATTTCCAAACCATTGAAGCACTCTATCACAATCTAATTCAACATGATGAGGTTTATATTTTAACACCTTTTGAAAAAAACTCCTTCAGCCCGGGTTATGCCATTGTGCGAGATCCTTTTGGAATAGTAATACAATTGACCGTGACAAAACATAACTTCTAAATTTCATTACGAATAAGCCATTTAAATTTATATCAATATTACAAGATAGGAAGGCAAAAACATATAAAAAAAGCGTAGCCATTCGGCTACGCTTTTGAATGATTATTTTGTTTCGATTAAACCATATTTCCCGTCTTTACGGCCATATACAACATTAGTTTCATTTGTATCCGCATTTGTGAAGACGAAGAAATTATGTCCTAGCATATCCATTTGTAAAATCGCTTCTTCAACGTCCATCGGTTTTAAATCGAATCGTTTTGTACGTACAAGTTCTAATTCATCCTCTTCTACCTCATCCATAACAGCTACTGCTTCTGCTTCTGGAAGGATAAAATTAGTTTTAACAGAACCCTTTTCACGTAATTTACGGTTTACTTTTGTTTTATGTTTACGAATTTGTCGCTCAATTTTATCAACTACTAAATCAATCGCAGCGTACATATCGCTATTTGTTTCTTCTGCACGAAGTAATAAATCTGTAAATGGAATTGTTACCTCGATACGTTGCTTGTCAGAGTATACTTTTAAATTAACCTTAATCTCTGGGAATGTATCAAAATAACGCTCTAATTTACTTAGTTTTTTCTCTACATATTCCTTTAATGCTGGAGTTACTTCAATATTTTCACCACGAATGTTGAACTTCATAGATGAATTCCTCCTTTCAAGCCTATGTACTATAATTTCGACATTGGCTTAAAAACTCCTTCTAATTTTTTTAAAAAATTAGTGGAATTGCGATTTTTTTATCGTTTTTTGTTGAAATGAAAAGATGCATCGTTTCTATCTTTATTTTATCCTATTAACATCGTGAATAACGAATGTAACTGTGGACAATTCGTTACAGAAAAGAAACAACTTTTTGACAACTTCCCCACAACAAAAAAGCCCTTGTTACGAGCAAGAGCTTTCACCATCTATATAATGCCGCTAAAAATACAGCTCTATCTTTTCCAAAAACTTAATTTTTACAGTTTCACAACATTAGCCGCTTGTGGTCCTCGTGCTCCATCAACAATATCAAACTCCACTTGTTGACCTTCTTCTAACGACTTATACCCATCTTGTTGAATAGCAGAAAAATGAACAAACACATCGTCACCATCTTCACGCTCAATAAACCCAAATCCCTTTTCTGCATTGAACCATTTTACTCGTCCTTGCATGTTCATTCCATTCCCTTCACTCTTAAAATCAGGACATTCGCCCCATATTTTGACTATAACGAATGACAAGACTGTAAGTCAAAGAAGATCTGTCGTCTTTTTATTATTCCTTTCGACATTCACATATTAACCTCTACAAAGCGTCAAACAAGAAACCTCTCTCGCTCCTCGATCATACAAAAGGCTTCCAATTTGCCTAACAGTAATTCCCGTCGTATACACATCATCCACAATTAAAACATGTTGCTCATGAAACATCTCTTCTCCCTGAAAATAAAAAGGATTAACTCCAGATATCCTTTCTTTACGCTTCTTCTTACTTTGTTTTTCTGTTTCGATTCTTCTTAATGATGTACAAAACATTTTGATAGGTAAACAAGAAGCTAGTAACTCAGCTTGATTAAAACCACGCTCGTATTCTCTCTCTTCACTAAGGGGGACCGGAATAACAGCCGAAACATTCGCAAAATGTTTTTGAAAAAGACTTCGAAAAGGTTGATGAAAAATATGCACTAATTCAGCATCTCCTCGAAATTTAAACTGTGCTAATATTTCTTTCATCCCTTCATCATACACATACAACGAACGATTTATGAGAGACGGAAACCTCTGCTCGTTCGTCCACCTTATGCAATCCGTGCAAATATCCCCGTTTTTATATTCAGCTGGTACAAGTTCTAAGGGCCGACCACACTCCATGCAAATATCTCCTATAATATAGGAAAGTTTCCGCTCACATCTATCGCATATACACTTCTTATGAAGCTTAACAAAAAAAGTACACCAACTAATCGCGTATGAAATATACTCATCACAAAGTAGACAATGCATCAATCTATCAATCCTTGTTCTTTAGCATTTCTATTCATACTTTGAATATGTTTTTTCGCACGCACCATAGCCTCTGTCTTTCCATAATGAAAATAAACGACCTCTCCATTTGGTTCCTCAAAGCTTCTACCCGCTCGTCCTGCAATTTGAACGAGAGCACTTTCTGAAAATATTTCTTCCTCCGCTCCTAAAACTGCTACTTGTAAATTCTTCACAGTCACCCCTCGTTCCAAAATCGTCGTTGTAATTAATAAAGGGATTTCTCCCTTTCTGAAAGCTGCTACCTTCTCTTTTCTCACCGGATCTTCTGCATGCACACCGTCAATTTGATTGTTTAATGATTTTAATAACTGGCTAATTTCTTCTACATATCGCACATGAGGAACAAATAGAAAAATGGGGTATCGTTTAGATAAGTACATATTTAACCATTGTAATAAAGCACGAGGAATTTTTTTACGCATAAGACCCTTTTTCCAATTTCCGCACCATCGAAATATCGGGACTGGCAATGGATGACGATGATAACGTCCTGAAATAATAACCCCTTTTTGCTTACCATTCCGCAATTTACGCCTCCACTTTTCATCTGGAGTTGCAGTTAAATAAATACGTGCCGCTTTCTCTTTCATTGCTTGTTTTACTGCGTAATGTAACATCTTATCTGCATGATATGGAAAAGCATCTACCTCATCTACAATCATGACATGGAACGCTTTATAGTAACGTAACAATTGATGCGTAGTCGAAACGACTAACGCTGCATCTTTTTCACGATCTAAACTCCCTCCATACAAAGCTGCTACATTTATATCCGGAAACACTTCTTGTAACCTTGGTGCTAATTCAAGTACAACATCTGTTCTCGGCGTCGCAATACAAACTCTCTCTCCCTTTTGAAGTGCCTCTGCAATTCCATAAAACAACATTTCCGTCTTCCCAGCCCCGCACACAGCCCAAATAAAGAATGATTCTTTCCGCTTAACAGCAGTAACAACACCTTTTGCAGCCAATTCCTGTCCAGCAGACAAAACACCTTCCCACTGTAACGGATTCAAATAATTTTCTCCGCTTATTTCAGCAAATCCACGAACAAGTACAGCACATTCACTTACCCTGCCCAGTGTTATGCATTTCCGGCAATACGTACATACTTTACTGCACCTTTTACATAGAAATGATGCAAATAATCGCTGCTCTATATTTCCGCAGCGCTGGCACATATATTTTGAAGATTTCTTAATTACCCCTTGTACACAAACGACGTCTCGATTCTTTTTCAAGTGATCCAATTTATCCTGCAAATCTGAAGAAAGTTCTTCTAACAGTAACTGTCTACCAGCTAACATCATCAACCACCTCCAGCACTACTATAAATCCTTCTCTTTATCTCGTAAAAACTCAAAAAAGCCGATAACCTACTTATAAAATAGTAAGCTATCGACTTTATACACGTTTTTTATTCAATTATAAATCCTAGAATCTACCGTATCCTAAGAAATGTTTTTGGTTGTAGCTACTGCTTAAGCTAGAGTAAGCAATCCCTTTATCACCAGCATGAATCATTTGGTCGTTACCAACGTAAATACCGATGTGAGATGGACCTGGTTTATAAGTACCTTGGAAGAATACTAAATCTCCAGGTTGTGGGCTACTTACTTTAGAAACTGAGTTCCAGTAACCTGCAACGTCTTGACGACCTACACCAAATACGTAAGAAATGAATCCACTACAGTCAAAACCACCGTTTGATGGAGATGCACTTCCCCAAACATATGGTAAACCTAAGTATTGTTGTGCTTTACCAATTACGCCACCCGCATTTGAAGCTGGTGCTGGTGCTGGCGCTGGTGCTGGCTTTTCTTTTTTAGGCTCTTCTTTTTGAGCTTGTCCAGCATTATTTGCCGGAGCAGCTTGCTGTGCAGGCGCTTGCGCTGGTGCAGCTTGTTGAGCAGCTTGTTGAGCAGCTTGTTCTGCTTGTTTTTGAGCAGCGGCTTCTTGTGCAGCTTTTTCTTGCGCTTCCTGTTCAGCAATACGTTGTAATTGTAGTGCTTGTTTCTCAAGCTCTTTCAATTGACCTTCCGTACTTGTCATTGTAGTTACAACTGTATCCATTTTACCGCTTAAATCGTTTACTGCAGTTTCTTTTTTCGCTTTTTCAGCGTCAAGTTCTTTCTTAGCAGTTTCAATTTGAGCTTGTGCTTCTTTTAATTCTTTTTGTTTTTCTTTTACTGTCTCAACATCTTTTTTCACGTTCGTTTGATCTTCTTGTTGAGTTTTCATAATATCTTCGTCAGACGCAAGAATTTTAGACACAGAATTTAAACGATCAACTAAATCTGCAATATTTTTAGAGTTTACAAGCACTTCTGTTACAACGTTCGTGTTCGGTTGTTCTTGTAGTGCAACTAAACGTTTTCTTAATAACTCTTCACGTTTTGCAATCTTTGTTTGTAGTTCTGCAATATCTTTATTTTTATTTTCGATTAATTGCTCTGTATCAGAAACTTTTTTTGTTGTTTCATCAAGTTTTGAAGCGTTCTCTTGAACAGACTTATCCAAACCTTGGATTGTTTTGTTTAAGTCATTCATTTGCTTTTGTAATTCATCACGTTCTTGTTGTTGTTTATGTAAAGTATCATTTTGTGCGTTAATTTGTGATTTCACGTCAGAAATTTTATCTTCTGCAAATACATTTGGTGTTAGTCCTGAAAACATTAACCCTGCAACTAGTGCGCAAGATGCCATTTTTAGCTTTTTCATTTTATTTTTTACACCGCTTTCCTTTTCTTTTTCCGTATATAACCTATAAAATTTATACCATAATTCGGGAGTTTTTTTGCTAATGTTACGGTTTTGTAAAATAAATGTAATATTACATTTATCTCTATAGCAAAGTATATCTAAATTTGTATATATATGTAGAATTTCAAGAGCCTTACGCCGTTTTTTATAGAATTGAAAAAAACGTAAGGGAATCCCTTACGTTTTGAAAATACTCCAATATGAATGAGATAGAAACGTTACTTCATCCATTTTTCAGCCCAATTTTGGACCTCATCCATAACACTTTCCAACGCTTTCCCTTTATCAGTTACACCGTACTCGATTCTAACTGGTACTTCTGGATAAACATTACGAACTACAATACCTTCACCTTCTAATTCCTTTAAACGTTCTGACAACATACGATCGCTCATATTCGGTATAATATCTGCGATTTCTCTGAAACGTTTCGGCTCTTCAAGCAAAGATTTAATAATTAAGCCAGTCCATTTCTTACTAAGCATTGTAAAAGCTGACTCAAACTTTGGACATAAACAAGAATTATGCTCCATATGTTTCACCTCTCTTCTATTATAAAATAGTTTCTTGTAAAAAGTAAGTAATAAAACTTTCCTCATTATTTAATTTTACGTACATTTTACCATTTCCAAATATTAACTTGTCAAATTTTCGTAAAACATCCGTAAAAAAACCCTCTTCAAGTAAGAGAGCTTTTATATCTTTATCACTTCGTATACCAGCCTAAACCAAGCGCACCTTCACCTAAATGCGTCCCAATTACAGCTCCGAAATAACTCGTGCGAATTGTAACATGAGGGTATATCTCTTCTAATTCTTGTTTCCATTCATTAGCTTCTTCTTCACGATTCGCATGAATAATAACAGCTTCCATAGGCACACCTTTATTTGCCTGCTCATCAAAGATTTCAACGATACGCTTTAACGCTTTTTTACGCGTACGAATTTTTTCGAATGGAATAATTACTTTATCTCTAAAGTATAATACTGGTTTTACTTGTAACAAGCTACCGATGAAAGCTTGCGCGCTATTTAATCTTCCACCACGTTGTAAATGATGTAAGTCATCCACTACAAAATAAGCATCCATCGTTTGCTTCATTTCATCAAAGCGAGCGATAATCTCTTCTGGTGCCTTCCCTTCACTTGCTAATTTCGCACCTTCACGTACGAAAAACCCTTGTACTTCACAACTGATTTCAGAGTCATACGTATATACATCAATACCATCTACCATCTGGCCAGCTGTCGTTGCTGTTTGATATGTACCACTAATTCCACTTGAAAGATGAATACTAATAACTGCATCATATTCTTTAGATAATTCCTCATATAACTCTAAAAACTTTCCAATCGCCGGCTGCGAAGTTTTCGGAAGTTCTTCCTGTTCACGTACTTTTACATAAAAATCATTTGCTGAAATTTCAGCTTCTTCTTGATAAGATTCCGTTCCAAACACAACGTTTAATGAAATCATATATATATTCAGTTCGTCACGAATATGCTTCGGTATATATGCTGTACTATCAGTAACAATAGCTGTTTTCATTTTCGTACCTGCCTTATAAAAAATTTTTATCCCCTAATTTTACACGAAAACTAGAAAAGGTGCATCCATACATAAAAATGCCGATTAGAAACTGCAATCACCCGCTCGACAAATTACAACAAAAAGATAAAATACTCATCAAAAATTTCAACATATTTATAAAAAATGTTTGAATATAAAAACGACCGCTTTTAAAATGTAAAGTACTAGTCATTTTGAAAGATAGGGGCGTATATCATTGTTATTACAATATTTAACAATTAAAGGCTACGGCGAGCACGAAATTGTCATTCAAAAATCAAGATTCATTTGCTATGTGAGTCGCGCCACAACTGAAGAGGAAGCTCAAGCATTTATACAAAAAATAAAAAAACAGCATTGGAATGCAACACATAATTGTTCCGCATATTTAATCGGTGAACAAGATCAAATTCAAAAGGCAAACGATGACGGTGAACCAAGCGGCACAGCTGGTGTACCTATGTTAGAGGTATTAAAAAAACGAGGTCTAAAAGATACTGTCGTTGTCGCTACGCGCTATTTTGGCGGCATTAAACTTGGTGCTGGCGGATTAATTCGTGCATATGGAAAATGCACAAGTGAAGGTCTTAACCATGTAGGCGTTGTCCAGCGAAAACTAATGCGCGTTATGCAAACAGAAATTGATTACACTTTACTTGGCAAGATAGAAAATGAATTACGCAATTCAGAATATGCCATTAAAGATATACATTATCTAGAAAATGTCACATTTGATACATATGTAGAAGAGGACAAAAAACAACCATTCACAAATTGGATGATTGAACTAACAAACGGGAAATGTACAATTAAAGAAGAAGATATGTTGTACTTAGAACAAGATGTTAACTAAGAATAGCTAACGTATCGTCTTTAAAGATTAATGTAGTGAATTAATTCCCTACAAATGAACTAAGGAGATTATATATGGAAGAACGTTATTATCATCTCCAAAATAGCAGAATAAAAAAGAAACGTAGAAGAAAATTTTTCTTCCTTCTTATTTTCGCATTTTTATTTGGTAGCGTAGGACTTTATATGTTAAATTCCTACTCTTCTCTCATGGGGATGTACAGTGGATTTAACCGTGAAAAATCTGATTTAAGAACCGAAGATGTAGAAATTACAAAAGAACCTTTTACAATCCTCATTATGGGTATAGAGGATTATGCAACAGACGGTCAAAATGGTCGTACAGACTCATTAATGTTTGCGACAGTCAATCCGAAAACTCAAAAGGTTTCGCTTATGAGTATTCCTCGTGATAGTCGCGTTCCAATTGTTGGCAAAAATAAAGAAGATAAAATCAACGCTGCACATGCTTATGGCGGAGAGAAAATGGCAATCAAAACAGTCGAAGGGTTTCTAAAAGTTCCAGTCGATCACTATATTAAAATTGATTTCCAAGGCTTTAAAGGTATCGTTGATGCTGTTGGCGGTGTTACAGTCGATGTTCCCTTCGATTTTTGGGAACGTTCTGACGTGGATTACTACAAAAAAATTCAATTTAAGCAGGGGCAGCAAAACTTAAACGGTGAAGAAGCACTCGCTTACGTCCGTATGCGAAAGCAAGATCCAAATGGCGATTATGGTCGAGCAGCTAGACAAAGACAATTACTAGCCGCTGTTGCTCAAAAGCTAAATTCGGCCTCTACTGTATTTAAAATTAAAGATTTAACGACGGTCGTTGGAAAATATATAAAAACCGACATTCCTATTTCAGACGGACTTGCTCTTTACAATAAACTCTCTGGATTTGATCCTTCTACAATACAAACGTTAAAGATTGAAGGAGAAGACAAAAAAATAGGTGGTATTTATTACTTCCTTCCGGATCCAATTAGTGTAGAAACGGTACGTAAGGAAATTGAAAAAGAACTAGGGGAAAAAGAAAAAGCCCCAACAGAGACTACGAAAAATGAGAATACAAATTCCGATTCAAATTCTAACTCCAGCGCAAAGCCAAAGAAGGAACCGAGCGAGAACAAAACACCACCACCTCCTCCCCCTTCTACAAATGCTCATGCAGAGTGGATTATGAGGAATCATGAATAAAAAAAGAGCCAAATCGCATACGATTTGGCTCTTTTTATTTCACCCAATTGTTGTGGGCCAATAATAAACAGAAGATGAAAACCATATTTATTAAAGTTTCACTCTACTTGTTGAAATGTTGTAAAATCGCTTCTACAATACGTTCTGATGCACGGCCATCGCCGTAAGGGTTAGATGCTTTTGTCATCTTATCATGAGCTTCTTTATCAGATAACAACTCATCAGCAAGACCAAAGATTGTCTCTTCATCTGTTCCTGCTAATTTCAGCGTACCTGCTTCGATACCTTCTGGGCGTTCCGTCGTATCACGAAGGACAAGAACTGGTACACCTAGTGATGGTGCTTCCTCTTGTACACCACCAGAATCAGTTAGCATTAAGTATGAACGAGCTGCAACGTTATGGAAATCAATTACATCTAACGGTTCAATTAAATGAATGCGGCTATGCTCGCCTAAAATATCATTCGCTATTTCGCGAACAACAGGATTCATATGAACAGGATACACAACTTGTATATCTTCGTGCTTATCAACAAGACGCTTAATTGCACGGAACATATTACGCATTGGCTCCCCTAAGTTTTCACGACGATGTGCTGTCATAAGTACAAGACGATCATTTCCAAGTTTCTCTAACACCGAATGACTATAAGTTTCTTTTACAGTTGTCTTCAGTGCATCGATTGCTGTATTTCCTGTTACGAAAATACGTGACCCATCTTTATTTTCTTTTTGTAAGTTCGTTGCTGATTTTGTTGTAGGTGAGAAATGAAGATCCGCCATTACACCTGTTAGTTGGCGATTCATCTCTTCTGGATATGGAGAATACTTATCCCATGTACGAAGTCCTGCTTCAACATGTCCTACTGGAATTTGATTATAGAAAGCAGCTAAGCTTGCAATAAATGTCGTTGTTGTATCGCCGTGCACAAGTACGATATCAGGCTTCGCTTCTTTCATTACTTTATCTAAACCTTCTAAACCACGTGTTGTAATATCAATTAACGTTTGACGATCTTTCATGATATTCAAATCGAAATCTGGCGTAATTCCAAAGATATTTAATACTTGATCTAACATTTGACGGTGTTGTGCTGTTACAGTCACAATCGATTCGATTTTTTCTGGGTGCTTTTGCAACTCTAATACAAGAGGTGCCATTTTAATTGCTTCTGGTCGTGTCCCGAAAATTGTCATTACTTTTAAACGTTCAGTCATTTCATTGCCTCTTTTCTTTCACTAGTTACAACTTCTATTATTACATATAAAAATATGCATGTGAAAATACACTTTTTAACGCACCTGAGAAACATTACTATTACAGACGCCTTTTCGCCCAACTGAGTAATAATCTAATCCATGCTTCTCGGCATCCTCATTAGTATAACAATTTCTCCCATCAAATAGAATAGGTTCCCTCATAAGCTGTGCATACTTTTCTAGCGGATAATTTCGAATTGATTCCCATTCTGTTACGATAAAAACTACATGCGCCTCTCTAATCGATTCATCTATACACTCAGCGTATCGTATCGTATTTCCAAATAAACCTCTTACATTTTGAATAGCTTGCGGGTCATATACAACCACATCCGCACCTATATTGATTAATTCTTCTATTATAATAATTGATGGCGCTTCCCTAATATCGTCAGTATTCGGTTTGAATGCTGCACCAAGAACCGCGATTCGCTTCTTCTTCATATCTATAATTTTCTTCGCTTTTTCAACTAACAACAACTGTTGTTTATTATTCACTTCAATGACTGCTTTCAACAAGCGAAAATCATGAGAAACATTCCCTGCAATTTGCACAAGTGCTTTCGTATCTTTTGGAAAACAAGATCCTCCATATCCGATGCCGGCATTTAAAAAAGATGCACCAATTCTCTTATCCATCCCCATCCCTGTAGCTACATCTAATATATCTGCACCCACTTGCTCACATATATTAGAAATTTCATTAATAAAACTAATCTTCGTAGCTAAAAAAGCATTAGATGCATATTTAATCATCTCAGCACTTCGAATATCTGTAATATACGTTTTTAAGCTTAATTTGCTGTACAAATTCTCTACTTTCCTTGCCGCTTCTTCACTACATGCTCCAATTACAATACGATCACCCTGAAAAAAATCATAAATACCAGAACCTTCCCTTAAAAATTCTGGATTCGATACAATATATAATTCATGTCTACCTTGTAGTTTCTCCTCAATCCATTTTCTCATTACATCATTTGTCCCTACAGGAACCGTACTTTTCGTAACAACAATAATATCATTATTCACATATGTTCCAATATCCTCACAAGCACTACGAATATACGTTAAATCTGCTGTTCCATCTAATGAAGACGGCGTTCCAACTGCAATAAATATAAACTCTACATCATTAAATGCCGTTGATTTACTTGCTGTAAACGTTAAATGATTATTCTCGTATGCTTCATTTATTAATTCATTTAATCCATATTCATAAATAGGTAACTTGCCTTGTTTAATCCGTTCAATTTTTTCACTATTTATATCGAAACACGTGACCGAGTGTCCTAATCTCGCCAATCCTACTCCTGTAATCAATCCAACATATCCGGTACCTATTATCGTAATTTTCATTTTCCTTTCGCACAGGAATATACATAAGAAAATATACGAATACATAGAATTCTCCCTGTGCTTCCCCCTCTCACACTAAGAATGAGAAAACTCTTTCACTTCTTTATTATATGAATTGTTTTTTTATTCTTTTTTAAGATTTTGTAAAGTTAAATGATGCAATATATACAAAATGTAAATTCCCACATTTTAACACGGAACTTACTCATTTTTACGTGCAACACTTATAATACTGAAACAAAAGTCATCGCTATATGAGAGGGAAGTACAATGTCATATTACAAGCCACAATATGAGATCAACCTTCTCAAACGACACAACATTCCATATCCAATTGTCATATATTCCATTCACTCCCCTTTACAGCCGAAAGAAAAAAAGATTGAATTCTAATCTTTTTGTGATACCATATGTTATGAGCCTGTAAATAAACATCATAATTTTCAGATAAATACGATTAAAAAAATTACGTTAAACTATAAAGGGTGGGGTATTAATGGACTCACAAGTGATTTATGCCATTTTGGCATCTTTCATCACTGTACTCGTCGTTACTCCTTTAGTTATTAAATTAGCTTTTAAAATAGGAGCAACAGATAAGCCAAACGCGCGTAAAGTACACCAAAAAATTATGCCTCGTCTTGGTGGGTTAGCAATTTTCATTGGTGTAGCTGTAGGATTTGTTGTCGGTGGATTGTACGAACAAAGAATGCTATCGATAACTTTAGGTGCTATCATTATTGTTATCATCGGGATTTTAGATGATATGTACGAACTATCTGCGAAGGTAAAATTCGGTGGACAACTATTAGTTGCCATCATGATTGTAAAAAGTGGATTATTAGTGCAAGTATTATATATTCCAATCCTTGGAGATACTGAACTCGGATGGCTAGCTTATCCAATTACAGTATTTTGGATTGTAGGTATTACAAATGCCATCAACTTAATTGATGGATTAGATGGATTATCCGCAGGGATTTCATCTATCGTACTTGCAACGCTAGCATATATGGCCCTCACTAGTCCATGGGGTACTGGAGCGGCTATTATCTTGCCTCTAGCACTGATTACATTAGCAAGTACAATTGGATTTTTATTCTATAACTTCCATCCAGCAAAGATTTTCATGGGAGATACAGGAGCACTATTTTTAGGATACTGTATTTCTGTTATATCGTTACTTGGATTATACAAAAGCGTAACGTTATTCAGCTTTATCGTTCCAGTTATCATTTTAGGCGTACCTGTATTTGATACGACATTTGCGATCATCCGCCGTATCGTTAATAAAAAACCTATTTCAGCACCAGATAAATCGCATTTACATCACCGCTTACTTGCAATGGGATTCTCTCATCGTAAAACGGTACTAATTATTTACGCATTTGGTATTTTCTTTAGTATAAATGCAATTATTTTCAGTAGTGCGACATTATGGTTATCCATTATTCTTCTTTTCGTTTTAATCTTCTTTACAGAAATCATTGCTGAAGTAATCGGACTTGTACACGAACGTTACAAACCAATTATTTCCTTCTATAAAAAAGTGAAAAAACGCGAAGACTAATTGTAGTATAGCCTTTACTGTTATGAAATATTCAAATAGCATCCTCTTTCTTGGAAGAGGATGCTATTTTTTTGTTTTTTATTCCTTATTTCCTATTTCCAAAATATAGATTGTTTGAGAGTCCCTCTATTGGAGAAAGATATACGTATAGCGAAGATAATGAGGAAAATATCAAATTTTTTACATCTTGATTGTCAAACTGAGGGTGAATGTTATGATCAAGCGATTACTTCAATGTATAATTTTATTTTTATCTATTACTATGTACGCATCATCGAATACAAAAGCAACTACAGACATTCAAGCAGAAGATCACCAAAGCACTCAAACTACCTCTCCTACACAAAAAATTGCGTACTTAACATTTGATGACGGACCAAATAAATACACACCACAAATTTTAAATATTTTAAAAGAGAAGAACGGGAAAGCAACTTTCTTCGTTATTGGCGGAAAGGTGCCACATTATAAAAAAACGATGGAGCGATTGATTAAAGATGGACATTATATCGGTCTCCATAGTATGTCACATGATGTAAAACGTCTTTATACTGGCGATCCATCTGTTTTAATTGCAGAAATGGAGCAAACCAAAAACATTGTCCAGCAAGTTACACATTTAAATACACATCTCGTTCGTGTCCCATACGGTAGCATGCCTTACTTAAAAAAGAATTACCGCGACGCACTCGTATCTGCCCAGTATAAAATGTGGGATTGGACAATTGATACATATGACTGGAAAAGCTATGATAATCCTTCCGCAATACTAGAAAGAGTGCGAAATCAAAGCGATGAACAAGTAGAGGTTATTTTAATGCATGATTCTAGTGTCACAGTGCAAATACTCCCAAAAGTAATTGACTATTTGCAATCACAAGGGTATAAACTACTTCCCTATAATCCATCTTCCCATCTCGAAGTGAATTTTTGGAAAGACACAAGATTGTAACAGCTTTAGTACATATGTACTAAAGCTGTTTTATCCCGCGTTAACGGGCAGTAAGACTCCCACCTCAAAATTCAGCTGTAACAAAGAAGTTAGGTGGGAGTCGGGCTGCCCGTAAACGCCCGATTGGTGAAGGCTAATAATCAGTGGGGGATGAACAAAACCCCCACTGATTAAAGTTTCACTTTATTTTTCTCTTCCCACACTTCTCATTTTTGTGTAGAATTTTAAGTAGTGATGAAGTTTCGAGGTGAATAGAAATGAAACGAATAGATCTCATTTTTAACGCAATACAAAAAGGGAATTATACAGAAGGTGTAACAGCATCAGAACTCGCTACACTTCTACAGTTAGACCGTGCAAATGTTAGTAGCGATTTAAACAAGCTTGTGAAAGATAATCGTTTATTAAAAACGAGTACACGCCCTGTCCGTTTTTATATAGAAACGAACACTTCATTGGAAACGCATTCAACAAAGGGCACTTCATTAGATACATTTGCTATTGAAAATACAAGCCTAAAAATTGCTATTGAAAAAGCAAAAGCTTCTATTCTCTACCCTCCAAACGGTATGCATACTTTACTACTTGGAGAAACTGGTGTCGGAAAATCGATGTTCGCTTCTTTAATGCACGAATACGCAATTGAAGTGGAACAACTTCCAAAAGATGCACCTTTTATCGTCTTTAACTGTGCTGATTATGCAAACAATCCACAACTACTACTTGGACAGTTATTTGGGATAAAAAAAGGAGCTTACACAGGTGCCAGTGATCAAAAAGGATTAATTGAAAAAGCACATGAAGGAATCCTTTTCTTAGATGAAGTACATCGCCTTCCTCCAGAAGGACAAGAGATGCTCTTCACATTTATTGATCGCGGAGTATACCGCCGCCTTGGAGAAACGGAAAATGAACGTAAGGCACGAGTGTTAATTATTACTGCAACAACCGAAGAACCAAATTCATTTTTATTAAAAACATTTACAAGACGTATTCCGATGACCGTTACGCTTCCACCACTTCGTGAGCGAACACATAAAGAACGGTTTGCTTTACTACAGCTGTTTTTCATAAATGAAGCAATTCGTCTAAGAAAAGAGATTCATGTTAGTCCAAATGCAATGCGCGCTTTCGTCTTTTACAATTGCCCAAATAACATTGGCCAATTGAAAACGGACGTACAAATTGCCTGTGCGAAAGCTTATTCTGATTTCGTAACAAAAAAACGTGATTCTGTCTGTGTTTCAAGTACAGATTTACCTTGGTATATGAAAGAGGGATTATTTATTGAAAGAAAGAGCCGTCATCTATATCAAATACCAAATGAAACATTTGTATTTACAGGTGATGAAGGTTGGAGTAAGCATACAATAGAACCAGAAGAAAGTCGCTCTTCTATTTACGATTATATTGATTATAAATATGAAGAACTTCAAGCACGCGGTATTGAAGAGGAAGAATTAGAATTACTAATAGAAAATGATATTCAAAGCTTTTTCGTCCAATACTTTAACCAAATATCTAAAAAAACAAGTCATGAAAATGTGTTTAAAATTGTGGATCGTAATATCGTTTCCGTATGTGAAAAAATTGCGGAACTAGCTGAAAAATATTTATCTAAGACTTTTGATGAAAAAGTGTTTCTCGCTTTAAGTTTACATGTACAGACAACTCTACAACGTTTGCAAGGTGGGAAACAAATTCACCACCCACAATTAAATCAAATTCGTACGAAGCATAAAGAAGCTTTTTCCGTAGCTATGCAATGTATTCAGCTATTAGAAGAAGAATTACAAATAACAATGCCTATTGATGAAGCTGGCTTTTTAACAATGTTCTTCGTTGTTGATCCAATTCCTGCCTCACAAACAGAAGTAAAAGTATTAATATTAGCACACGGTAATGGCATCGCAACAGAAATGGCAAACGTTGCAAACGAACTTCTCGGTATTGATGAAGTAACTGGTATCGATATGCCCTTGCATGAATCGCCAAAAGATTTCTTAGAGCGCGTTAAAGTGTATATGAAAACACTTCAAAATGTAAACGGGCTTCTCTTACTTGTTGATATGGGATCTCTCGCTTATATTGGTGATATATTAGAAACTGAATTCAAAATCCCTGTACGTGTCCTTTCAATGACGAGCACACCGCACGCACTAGAAGCAGCTCGAAAAGCTCAGCTTGGCTATTCATTAGATGCACTATACGAAACAGTGAAGAACTTAACGCCGTTCTATTTAAACGTACAGGAAGAAAAGAAAAAGCCACTGTCGCCAATGAAATCCGTGATTTTAACAGCTTGTTTAACTGGCGAAGGAAGTGCTTTAGCAATTCAAAAAATGTTAGAAAACTATTTACGCTTTGATAAAGACTTAATTGAAATTATTCCGATTAGCATCGTTCATGAAAAAGATTTAACGAAAATGATTGAGAACATTAAGAAAGAACGTAACATCATTTGTATCGTCACAAATTTCGATGTGCAAGTACCTTGCTTAACATATCATTTCCAAGACATTGTGAACTACACAGCTATTCAACCAATTCAAGAATTGATTACGTATGAAGAAACATATGCAAAAATGGCTGATATCCTTGAACAACAAATGCAGCGTAACGATGGGGCATTACTTATTAAAACAATTCGTTATGCATTAAATACAATTCAAGAATTGATTTCTTTACAGCTAACTCCCGACAGTTTAATGGGTGTGATTTTGCATATGAGCTGTATGGTTGATCGTCTTCAAAAAGGCGAAAGTCTCCTCCCTCATCCTGATAAAGAGAAACGAAGACAAGATGAGTACTGGATGTATATGAAAGTGAAAAAAGCACTGCAACCTATCGAAAATACATTTGAAATACAAATACCAGATGACGAAGTATTTTATGTAATGGACTTCTTCATCAAAAATCAACCTGTAAAGAATTAAACTAGGCGATATTTTCAAGTAGTACCCTAGTACGTAGCAACTGAAATTATATTAGCGTTTTTTAAAATATATTGATTTACCGACAATAATCAACAATAGTAGCACTCTATATAATTAGAAAAGGCTGTTCCAAAATATTTTTTGGACAGCCTTTTCGCTTACTTCTTTACTTCCCTTATTCTCCCCCTTATTTCTCCCTTTTTATTAGATTTCGTATAAACATTTACATATACATTTGCTTGCATTATCTCTTGAAACAAGCTTTCAAATGCTCTCCCCTGTAAAGGCCCTTCAAAATCATCCACTTTAGCTACACCAGTAACGACTCCTTCATTCACACTAATTCCTTGCTCTAACGGACCAAACAAACTTAAAACAGCTGGACCAATTTGATTCGCTTTCCCTAAATGAATTTGGCATGACGTGATTTTTTTTATGTTTTTTAATATAACCCGATATTGCAACTTCTTTAAATCTTCACTAAAAATGAGCTCTGTTACACCGTAAGCTTCTGTATTTACAGGAGGTACTTCCCTCTTTCCTGTTAACCTAGCAAAGAAATGTGTTGTCATACGGGCATTCTCCTCATATAAATTTCCCAGCACTACTTCTACTACTTTATGGTTTAGACATAATCATTTATGACTTTTTCAATTGTTAATTCCTACAAAAAGATTCACACAATCTTTACATTAAAATCGTTTCTTTCGCTTTACTCCCTCTTGTATAATGCACTTAGAAAAACAGTCTAGGAGGAAATTTTGAAAAATAATAACTGCTCTTTCCAATCATTAATAGAGATTTTTCTCGTATCATTTAAATTAGGACTTACTTCATTCGGTGGTCCCGTCGCCCATCTTGGTTATTTCCACCACGAATACGTGCAAAAAAGAAAATGGATGGATGAACGAAGTTACGGAGACTTAGTAGCGCTATGTCAATTCCTTCCTGGCCCTGCTAGCAGCCAAGTCGGTATGGGCGTTGGGTTATTACGCGGCGGATTATTAGGAGCAATTATTTCATGGATTGGATTCACTCTACCATCTGTGCTCGTTTTAGTTTTCTTCGCTTCCTTCCTTAACCAGTTCGAACTTGGAAGTACAGGCTGGATTCATGGACTGAAACTTGTAGCGGTCGCAATTGTCGCTCATGCAATATGGGGAATGGCTCAAAAGTTAACACCGGACCGAAACCGCGCAACAATCGCGATTGTAACTGCCGCAATCGCCCTATTATGGCCAAGTAGCTGGACACAAGTCATTCTCATTATAGTATCTGGCTTTATTGGTTGGTTTTTATATCGCGGTCAGCCAATTAGCCAAGCAAATAAAATAAACGTACCTATTTCAAAAATGGTAGCTATGTCTTGTCTCGTCTTATTCTTCGGGCTATTAATACTGCTACCAATGTTACGACCGTACTCTTATTTCATCTCTTTATTCGACAGCTTCTATCGCTCTGGTGCACTTGTATTTGGCGGAGGACACGTCGTACTTCCTCTTCTTGAAAGTGAGTTTGTACAAAACGGAATGATGACAAAAGAACAATTTCTAGCTGGATACGGATTAACACAAGCAGTACCAGGTCCTCTCTTTACATTCGCTTCTTATATAGGAGCAGTGTTAAACGGAACTGCCGGGGCAGTAATCGCAACAATCGCTATCTTTCTTCCTGCCTTCCTGCTCGTTATTGGCGTTTTACCATTTTGGGACAGTGTAAGGAGAGTATCTTACATACAAGGCGCACTACTTGGAGTAAATGCAGCCGTTGTCGGTATTTTACTAGCAGCTTTTTATGATCCAATTTGGACGAGTACAATTATGAATTCTGTAGATTTCGTTTTTGCTTCTCTTCTATTTTGCTTACTCGCTTTTTGGAAAACACCACCTTGGATTATCGTTATACTCGGATTCTTCGGTGGATATGTTCTATCCATTTTGTAAGCATAAAAAACGACGGTCATATTTAACCGTCGTTTTCTTATTAAAACTTCACAAGCTCTATTCCTTCTGGTAACTCGCTCTCCGTTAAAATACGCAACTCTTTCACGCGATCCATTACATAAGAAGAACGTTTCAAAAGCTCTGGATCAATATAAGCTGGATGCACCATAATTTCTACCGTTTGTTCATCCTGTACTCTTTCTTTTAACTTCACAAAGTAATCTTCCGTCACACCGTCAGCATAAAAATCACTGTAAAACACATCAGAAAATGGGTGCACCGCTCGCTCTTCCGCACAACGACGAATTGGAACATTGTATTTACTTCCTAATCTCTCAAGAACGTCGTGTAAAAGCGTTAATCCATGCACGTGATGATGACTATCTAAATGAGTTGGTGTTAAACCGTAAGACAAAAATTTCTCAATTTGAGCCGTCCACTCTCTTTCAACCTCTTCTGGATTTATATTTCCTTCCCATACAACACTTTGTTTATGAAACAATCCATCGCTACTCACAAGTGATGGTACATCCTTTAAAAGTGGTTCTCCTGCTGTTAATACGAGATGCACTCCTACCCCTAACGTTTTATATTCTTTCGCTAAACGCACAGCATGCTCTGTTCCTGGCATATTCATCATCATCGTCGTTGAATTTACAAGCCCGTTTTTATGTCCATCAATAATTCCGTAATTCGTACCTTCTGTAAGACCGAAATCATCTGCATTTACAATTAGATTAATCATCGCAATACCTCCTACTAGAATTAAAAAAAGCGGGCTAAATAGCGCCGCTTTATTTCTCTATCTTCTTAAAGAATTGTGGAAGATGTTCTTTATGTGCTTCCAACATTTCATCTAAAATTTGTTTTGCAACTTTATCTGATGGTACAAGTGGATTAATTGTCATAGCAAGCAGCGCCTTATGATAATCCCCTGTAATAGCAGCTTCAATTGTTGTGCGCTCAAATGATTTAATTTGCTGTACTAAACCGCGAACTGGTACCGGTAAGTCTCCAACCGCAATTGGTTTTGGACCTTCTTTCGTAATAATACAGTTCACTTCAACAGCCGAATCATGTGGCAAGCTTGCAATTGTTCCGTTGTTTCGTGTATTAACAGGCTGGATATCACCTTTATTATTGTAAATAGACGTAATTAAGCTACATGCTGCGTCACTATAATAAGCTCCGCCGCGTTTTTCTAATTGTGGTGGCTTAATATCTAAATTCGGGTCTTTATATAACTCGAATAAATCATCTTCTAATTGTTTTACTACTTCTGCACGTGTACCTTTTTCAATCGAAGCTTCTTTCTCTTCTTCTAACATTTCACGTGTTTTATAGTAGTAGCGATGGTACGGGCATGGAATAGCGCGAAGACCGCGAATAAAGTCTGGCTCCCAGTTAAGCGCAGCAATGTTTTCCATCGTAATTTGCTTTTCTGGATCTGTTACAAGTTCTAGTACTCGATCCATTACGCTTACTCCATCTAAGTATACATCTAATCCGTATACCATATGATTTAAACCAGCGAAATCAACGTGTACGCGACTTGCATCTACTTCAAGTAATCTTGCAAGACCCATGCGAATTCCGATTGGAACGTTACATAGACCAACTACCCTTTGAATATTCGTGTAGCGAAGTACAGCTTCTGTTACCATACCTGCCGGGTTTGCGAAGTTAATAAGCCATGCATTTGGACATAGCTCCTCCATGTCCTTACAAATATCTAAAATAACAGGAATCGTTCTCAGTGCTTTAAATAAACCACCAGGACCATTCGTTTCCTGACCAATTACATCATATTTTAATGGAATTGCTTCATCTTTTGCACGAGCTTCTAATAAACCAACGCGAAGCTGCGTTGTTACGAAATCAGCATCTTTTAATGCCTCACGGCGATCAAGTGTTAAATGAATATCAATCGGTAAACCTGATTTTTTCACCATACGTTTCGCTAAGTTACCAACGATTTCTAACTTCTCTTTTCCTGCCTCAATATCTACTAACCAAATTTCACGAACAGGAAGCTCATCATAACGTTTAATAAATCCTTCAATTAACTCTGGTGTATAACTAGATCCACCGCCGATTGTAGCAATTTTAATTCCAGTCATGCTTTATTCCCCTTTCGCTTCTAGCTTTTTATAAAGGTCAATAAATTCTGCTGCTAATTCTTTTACTGTAATAGAATTCATTAAATGATCTTGCGCATGAATTAAAAGAACACTAATCTCTGTTTTTTCCCCTCTTGCTTCTGATTGTATGAGCTCTGTTTGGAAATGATGCGCTTCATTAATCGCTTCTTTCGCCTTTACCATCGCTTCATCTGCTTCTGCCATTTTCCCCTGTTTGGCAAATTGAAGTGCCTCCATTGCAAAGCTTCGTGCATTACCACTATTTAAAATCAATTGGAATGGAATTTGTTCTGCTGTAGTCATCATAATTACCGCCCTCTCTATTATGGTTCAACCGATTTAAATACCCCTTCAGTTTGAACATTTCTATTAAAGTATTAATTTATTAATGATAGTTTGGTGTTCTTATAGATGGGTCTCATCTTTTTGAACATGATATAAAGGTAATTGTTCTCACAGATAATGTTGTCTGTGAGAACAATTATTATGTTACATAGGTAAAGAGTTGTTATTTCCTTGTGCTGCTGCTTTTTCAGTACGAACAACTGAACGGTCAGATAACACAACGAATGGATAATAGATTACCATTGCAATTACAAAGTTAAATAACTGTAGAATCGCACCAGAAATATGTCCACCTGTTACAAGATAACCACTAATAATTGGTGGTGTTGCCCATGGAATCATCACAACTGTTTTTGGTACCCAACCAATAGATATAGCTGTATAAGAAGTAATTACTAATACAATTGGTGTTAGGATAAACGGTAAGAATAAAATTGGATTTAAAATAATTGGTGTACCAAAGATTACTGGTTCGTTAATGTTGAATGCACCTGGACCAATTGATAGACGCGATACACCACGTAGTTGTGCACTTTTTGCTACAAGTAATACCACTACTAAGAATGCTAATGTTGCACCAGAACCACCAAGGTATACGAAAGTATCAAAGAATGGTTTTGTAATAATATTTGGAACATCAAATGCAGATGTACCACCTTTGAATAAATTCATATTTTTCTCTAATGCCGGTAAGTATAATGGCTCAATAATACCACCAACGATATTTGGCCCATGTAAACCGAAGAACCAAAGAAGATGAACAAGGATTACAATGATAATTGCACTTGGTAATGTCCCTGCTAAACTTTGCAGTGGTGATTGAATCGTATTAAAGATAAATTCATGAACACTTGTACCAGCTAATTTCACTGCTAATTGAATACCAGCAACTACTGTTAAAATAACAAATGCTGGAACTATAGCTGCGAAAGATCTTAAAACTGCTGGTGGTACTCCATCAGGCATTTTAAAAGTAATGTTTCTTTGTACAAAGAAACGGAATACTTCAGTAACAAGAAG
The DNA here is from genome assembly GCF_018332515.1 of Bacillus hominis. Lineage (GTDB taxonomy): Bacteria > Bacillota > Bacilli > Bacillales > Bacillaceae_G > Bacillus_A > Bacillus_A hominis. Next base: position 35,437 of record NZ_BOQD01000075.1, read on the forward strand.
TGCTACGATAATTGCTACGAATAACCCTTGTGCACCTGTCCAAGCTAAGTTCAATCCGCCTTCTTTCGGTGTTGTTGGCGTAAGAATAATTAACGCACCAAATGAAATAATACCTGCTGACAAACCATCAACGCCGTAAGATTTTGCTAAGTTATAACTTGTTGTAAATGCTATGATTAGTGCTAGAATTGCGAAAGAACCGGTCCACATTCCACCGCCAACTTGTTTCCACGTTTCACCAAACAAACCTTTCATGAAATCTTGGAAAGCCTCAGATGGAAAACCATTAATTAGTGATGCAAGTGCACCAACTAAAATAAGTGGCATAACTGCAATAAATCCATCACGGATCGCAGCTAAGTGACGTTGCGATCCGATTTTACCAGCGACAGGAACAATATATTTCTCCATAAATGCAATAAACTTTTGCATTTCGCTTCCCCCCTAATTATTTTTTAAGTGTTAATGCGTGATCTAAAACTGCTTCTCCATTCATCATGCCGTAGTGCATTGGGTTAATAACATCGATTCCAACGCTTTTTTCATCAGCAAGCGTTTTCATTGAAGAAAGCATGTAACGAACTTGCGGTCCTAATAATAATACATCTGCTTGATCGATATTGTTTTTTACTGCATCCCCAGATACAGCCCAGATCTTACCTTCTAGACCGCGAGCTTTTGCAGCCGCTTCCATTTTTGTAACTAGTAAACTTGTAGACATCCCTGCTGAACAACATAATAAAATATTCATTTATAAATCCCCCTTGTGTGGTATAAAAAATTTATGTTTTTTATTTTTCTTTACGCTATTTATTAATGCAATTAGCGTGCCAACTTTTTAAAACGCCTAAAATCAGCGTTTTTTCGAGCAATTCATTTGTGTGTTACCGCTTTCAATCAGTGTGTCACCAAAAAAACACACAGTGTGTTATAAAACAACACGCTTTTAACACATAACTGTATGAAAATAGATTAGTGTTTAGTTGTCTAGTTGTATTTAAAATAAAAAAACACTAAATTTTTTTAAAGCGTGAAAATATAATAACGAAAAATATAATATTTCGACTCATATCAAAAACAAATACCTATTCAAGATACTCGTCTAACTATTGTCCAGTCACACTCTATTAAATTACATAGAATAGAATAAGATAAAGTATTTTGAAAGGGGATTCCAATGCCAAAGCATAGAAAAAAGAATAGAATGAAGATTTATAGAATACAGTTTCAAAATAAATGGTATAAACATGAAGAGGGGTCTGAATTAGATTCAAACACGTATAAACTAGACAAACAGGACACTGAAGATACGCAAGACAAGCAAGATAAACAGGACGAACCAAGTAAAACAGACAAACAAGATAAACAAGACAGACCGGTTAAACCAGACAAACAGGATAAACAAGACAAGCAGGACAAACAGGACAAACAGGACAAGCAGGACAAACAGGACAAACAAGACAGACCAGGTAAACCAGACAAGCAAGATAAACAAGACAGACCAGGTAAACCAGACAAACAAGATAAACA
>NZ_BOQD01000076.1 GCF_018332515.1 Bacillus hominis
CAACTTCGGCTGCTTCCTTAGAGTCCTCTAACTCCGCAACTTCTTCTGCTTCCTTAGATTCCTCTAATTCCACAACTTCGGCTGCTTCCTTAGATTCTTCTAACTCCACAACTTCGGCTGCTTCCTCAGATTCTTCTAACTCCGCAACTTCGGCTGCTTCCTTAGATTTTTCTTCAAAAGCATCTGGTATTTCTATAGTAATTGTTTCTTCAAGCTTTTCATCTGCTTTTACAATCACTACATCTTCTAAGGTTTCTTCTTCGACTTGATTTGCTGCAACTTCAGCAACAGTTTCTTCTATTTCTGTATTACATTCATTTTCTTCTGTTAATATCGAATCCACGTGCTCTACTTTAGAATCTATTGACTCTTCTTGTAAAGTTTCTTCATTATCTTCTGTAGATGATAACACCACTACATCTTGCTCCTGCTTCAAGGCTTGTACAATTGTAGCCTCTGCTTCCACATGCTGTCCTACTGTTTTATGAAGCAAATCATCACTTAGGCTTTCTTCTAATGAAGGGGCTTGACGTTCAACTTCGTAACCGTTTTTCTCTAACCATGCATCCACAACCGATTTTTCTTCTACTTTATTACTTCGTTCGTTCTTAACAGATGAACTCCCTTGTAGAACTTCCGAAAAGTCAGATAATGTATATCCCTTTTTCTCTAACCATGCGTCAACAACAGCTTTTCCTTCAACAGATATTTCAAGATCTTCTCTTTCCTTTTCTTCCTCCTGCACAACCTTCGTTTCTACTGAAGGACGGTTATATCCATAAATCGGAGAAATCATTTCTGTTGGACGAAATGGTCTACGGTTACTTTCTTGCGACGGTACGAATGCTTTTTTTACGACATGCTCTGGTTCCGGTTCATATTGCAATTCCGGCTCTTCATATGTTCCTCTTTGAATAGGTTGTTCTTCAAAGTTAGGTAGTTCTCTTACATCCTCCTCATCGAAGCCATTATCTGGTATTAATGGAAAACGACATTTCCCTGCATTCCGACTTGCCATTTGTGCTTCTCTTGCTTCAGTATAGTGGTTTACACGAGGAATTTTCGGCTGACTTTCAATTTGCTTTCGTACTTCTTTATTCATCACTGTTTTTTCTTCCTCTTTGTTAAACAGCTTTTTCATCCAATCTAACATGCTTACCACTCTTTCTACTAAATAGTAACAACCTTTATTGTATCAGCATTCGGCAAAAAGTGCAGGTAAAATTAAGCATATTAACTTTATCCATAATATTCTAATTTACGAGTATTTTGTATATAGAAAAAAGCAGCCTTCCATATAAGACTGCAATTTAAGCTTTATTTTTCCGATATTCATCTACACTATCCGTCACGCTTTGTAATAAAAAATTTACATACTGTGGGTCAGATAATTTTTTGTCTTCTTCTGGGTTTGACATAAATCCGAGTTCTAATAGTACTCCAGGTACTTTCGACCAATTAAATCCAGAAAGGTCATCTCGAAATTTAATTCCATTTACTTTCACCTGATGATTTCCCCTCATTTTGTTTACAATTGTTTGAGAGACTTGAAGACTTTCAGCATAGATTTCTTTCGTATATTGATTTCCTTCTGCTGGCGTCAATACAGCGAACCCACTTTGGTTTGGATTTTCAGAACCGTCCGCGTGAAGACGTAAAAACAAATTCGCCTTATGATCATTCGCGAATGTCGCTCGTTCCTTATTACTTATATCAACATCTTGTGACGTTCTCGTCATCAATACTTGTATACCCTTTGCTTCCAGCTTTTCTTTTAATATAAAAGCCATTTCTAATACAAGGACAGACTCTCTCTTTTTTGTCACAATGCCTGTTGTGCCATCTGTCACTTTATATTTTTGAGTAGTTGCTCCTGGACCAATTGGCTCTAAATTTAAATTCGCTTTTTGTTGATGTCCTGGATCAATAACGACGAGAAACTTTTCTTGTTTCTCATTACTCTCTACTTTTTGTTCATTATTTTGTACTGGTTGCTCGGATGGCTGCATCGGCGTAGTTGCCTCTTTCTTTTCCTCGGCCGGTACTTCCTCCTGCTTAATTTCTACTTGCTCATTCGTTTGAATTGCTTGCGGTTCTTCTTTCTTTTCTTGTTCTTCCTGCTGCTTTTCTACCGGTGCGTCTTCTTTTTTATCGTTGTTTTTTTCTTGTACAGAAGATGTTGTTTCTTTTTTCGGTTGTTCTTGTGAACAACCTCCCATATATATTCCAATGACTGCAATAGCGCTCATTATTTTTATATACTTCATATTTCTCTCCCATCACTTTGCATCGGACTCAAAATTTTTCTTATAATTGCCCCATAATCTCATCTATGCTTCCAATATTAACAGGCTGCCACGTTTCTGTACCACGTTCTGCCGTATACACTGGATACGCATCATCATCGATATTCACAAAAACAGGATCTCCCATATCCGTTTCATATCCAATAACAATCCATCCTTCTTGCCATTTTCCACTTTCATTGCTTATTAATGAATTTTTATGTTTATCATATCGGTAACCGATTTGCCCTTTTTCTAATTCACTTTCATTAAACACATATATTTCATAGGAACCTAACTCGATATCTTGTTGTTTTGAAGTTTCAATTCGTTTCAGAAGTTCTGCAATTTTTGGTTGTTGTTTCATACGTCTATCCCCTTCTTTTTTCTAAATTTTACCTAATCTATTTTTAAAATACAATATAGATTTTGAGAGGAAACGTTACAATACTAGGAATTCCGCACAAAAAAGTAGCCTCACGTATGCGAGGCTACTTTTCTAATATCAATTAAAATTTAAATTCTTGTCCAACTTCAAAGCTGTCTTCTAATACAAGAATACCTTTTTCTTGTGGAGCGTCTGGAAGCTCTAATTCACGTGCAGAGCAAATCATTCCAGAAGAAGGAACACCGCGAAGTTCAGCTGGTTTAATTAACATACCGCTTGGCATTACAGCACCGATTTTCGCAACGACAACTTTTTGTCCTGCATCAACGTTTGGTGCACCACATACGATTTGTAATGTTTCTGTACCGATTTCTACTGTACAAATGTTTAGTTTATCAGCATTTGGATGCTTTTCTTTTTCAGCAACATAGCCTACAACAAATTTCGGCGTGAAATCAGCTTCTACTTTTTCTTCAAAGCCGTTCTTCGCTAAAATCTCGTTAATTTTTCCAACGAATTCTTTCGTTAATGTAACGTTTCCGTTGTCTGTTACTTCTACATAAGAAGACGCATTAAAGATGTTGAATCCTCCTGTTACGTTGCTTTCACGATCATAAACGCGAGCAACATCTCCTTTGCGGTCAAATGCACGGTTTTCTAAAGTAATATCTTGTAAGGCAACAATTAAAGTGTCACCAATTCCTTCAAGGTTGTAAAAAACGTTCACTTCGTTCATCCTTTCTCTTTTCCATCTGTCTTCTTCCGATTCTTCGCTAAAATAAAGATTGGTTCAAAGTCGCCATCTTCATATACGAATGAAAGTGATGTAATCGGAACATGCCCTTCGGCAAAAAATTTCATTGTCATTTGTGCAATAATATCATAACCGATTTCGTTGACGATATCAGCAATAATTAATACATCTTGGTGAGGAACAGCAACAACCATATCACCAGAGATCTTTTCACGCATCGAGTGTAGTAACGATTCGTTTAAAATACGAGTCGCATCATACCCATCATTTGTGTTTAAAAAGTAGAATGTATTATCAGCTACTGTTTCTTGTTTAAATTCATAACCTAATGAGCGAGCGTTGAATAATGCCATTTCACGCACTTGCTGCTCTGTAAGCTCTAATTTTTGTAATAAGCGCTCATCAATTAATCGATACGTTTTATTAGAATCTAGCGCATAGTAAATACGTGTTTCCGCCGTATGGTCCGTCATAATAAACGGATTTCCTTCTTCTGATTGCTTTGGGAAAGAAGTAGAGCGAATAACAGGTAAAATTTTCGCCGTGCTATTTTCTTCTTTATGCATTGCAATTAGCGCTTCTTGTACGTAATAAGCGACCTCTTCAATCGCCTTTTCTTTGTTCACTTCCCATTTTGCAACTACTCCTGGAAGTGATACGTTAATACCTTTTTTCGAGTCTGTTTGTTCAATACGAAGAACTTCTTTCTCGCTATCATAATGGAAATCCCATTCTGGTCGAGATAATTTCTTCATTAACTCGTCTTTCATCTTTTTACTTGTCATTTTCATCTCTTTTTCCTCCCTTCCAAAAAAATAACCTCCCCCGCGAAGGTAGAGGTTGTTTTTACAATTCAATTGGCTAATTGTCTTATTTTAAACCTTCAATAAACTCTTCGATTTGCTCTTGTGTTTTACGATCTTTATTTACATAGCGTCCAGTTTCTTCACCTTTATTGTACGCTACAAAGCTTGGAATGCCAAATACGTCTAATTTCACGCATAGATCAATAAACTCATCACGATCTACATAGTAAAATGAGAAATCACTATACTTCTCTTCTACTTCTGGCATAAATGGATCAACGAAACGGCAATCTGGGCACCATTCTGCTGAGAACATGAAGACTACATTCTCTTCATTTTTTAATTCTTGGAATTGTTCCATGCTTTCTAATGATTTCATCTATATTTCCTCCTCTAACGAGTGCACTTTTTTACACTATAATCTTTTCTTTATACTACCATACATCGCGCGTGGTGCAAGGTTTATGCTTGCTTTTCATCATACTTATATTGCCCAACAAGTAACTTAACCACGTGTACAAATAATTCCGTTCGGTCGACATAATCATCTGTAAAAATACCAATAGCACCTTCGTGACTACGAATATCTTTTCGCTCTACAAACTCTTCCATCACTTCACTTAGCTCTTTTCCTTCTTCAAGAGGTGCTAAAAAATCGTCTGGTAACTTAATACGTGCCCCGCCTGCAACAAATGTTTTACCTTCAATTGTCGCTAAAGCACCCCAGTTACACATAAATAACCCATGCTCCGTTTTCATAACGCCGCCTTCTAGCCCAATGCCTATATGAGCTTCACCTTCCTGCAACGCTCTCTTCGCTCTATTTATTGCTCCTTGCATCGTCTCTTCATCTGAGAAAGGCTGGTTTGCTACTCCTGACGGAACAGAAAGAGATGTAATTTCAGCATCTTCCCAAACCTTCTCCACAGCCCCAACCTTCGTTTTATTCTTCGATCCAACTACTACTTTCATTTCATTCACCTCTATAAAAATTCATCATTCTGTTCTAATATCCGCTTCGGCACAAATTAAGTACAAACCACACATCACCTGGGAATCCCTGCTACCTATAAAAGAAGCTGGCTTTCCACAATATGACCGATCTCGAACTCAAAACCAGCCTTCCTCTCTCTTCCTACCCGCGGTCTTAATACATCGCTCGAGCACAAATTAGACACTAACCGCTTTCACTCATCGCTGGGTCATCTATTCAACCTAAAAAAAGAAGGGTTTTTCACCCTTCCTCTTTATGCGTTATCCTTAATCGTCTCTAACGTCGTTTTGTCCGTCGCTCTCACAAGCTTCGTAATTAATTCCTTCGCTGCCGCATAATCATCAACATGTAAAATAGAAGCATGTGTATGAATGTAACGTGCACAAACACCAATTACTGCCGATGGGATACCAGAGTTACTTGTATGTACACGGCCCGCATCTGTACCACCTTGTGAAATAAAGTATTGGTATGGAATGTTATGTGTTTCTGCTGTATCTAAAATAAATTCGCGCATTCCTCTATGCGTTACCATTGTGCGGTCATAAATACGAAGAAGAGCTCCTTGTCCTAATTGACCGAACTGCGTCTTATCACCAGATGCATCATTTGCTGGACTTGCATCAAGCGCATAGAAAATATCTGGTTGAATCATATTTGCAGCAGTTTGTGCTCCGCGAAGACCTACTTCTTCTTGTACAGTCGCACCAGAGTATAATGTGTTTGGTAATGTTTCATCTTTTAATTCTTTTAATAACTCGATTGCAAGGCCACATCCGTAACGGTTGTCCCAAGCTTTCGCCATAATTTTCTTTTCGTTTGCCATCGGCGTAAACGGGCAGATTGGAACGATTTGTTGTCCTGGTTTCACACCAATTTCAATCGCATCTTCATAACTATCTGCACCTATATCAATTAACATATTTTTTATATCCATCGGTTTTGCACGCTGCGCATCACTTAATAAATGAGGAGGAATAGAACCAACAACTCCAATAACAGGACCATTCTTCGTCATAACTTGTACACGCTGAGCCAATAGTACTTGGCTCCACCAGCCACCTAACGTTTGAAAACGAAGCATTCCGTTTTTCGTAATTTGCGTAACCATGAAACCTACTTCATCCATATGACCTGCTACAAGAACACGTGGGCCAGTTTCGTCCCCTTTTTTCAGACCAAATACGCTACCTAAACCGTCTTGTACAATTTCATCCGCATATTTGCTTAATTCTTGCTTCATAAAACGGCGCACATCATGTTCAAAACCTGATGCACCTTGTAATTCTGTTAACGTACGAAATAATTGTAATGTCTCTTTATTCACGAAGTCCCCTTCTTTCAAACCTTAGTAGAATACCTCTTTTATTGTAACGAAATTTTCGAAATGTTTCTAGTTTCTTCTTTTTTAGTTGTATTTGCATTATAATTATTATTGGTACACTATTTTTATTTTAAAGAATTGAGGTGAATATATGAGCTGGAAAGGTTTAGTAGCAGGTCTTGGCGTTGGGTTCGCAGCTGGTTATCTTGTTGCAAACAAAGTACAAGAACAATCCCATATTTCTTCAGAAAAAGCATTAAAAATGGTGAAACAAGCATTAAGTCATAAAGGTGAAATTACTGGCTCTTGGGTACATATGGTTCCAGAGACATTTGAAAAATATGATGTCGCATACGAAGTTTATCGCGGCGGTCTTACAACGATGTTAGATGATATACAAGAACGATTTGAATTTTTAGTTGATGCTAAAACAGGTACTGTTTTAGAGGTTATAGCAGCATAAAAAGGAGGGTTCCCATTAGGTGAACCTCTTATTTTTTGAAAAAATTGCGGATAGTGATTGAAATTATATCAGCGATTTTTTTTATATATCGACTTACCAACAAAATCCGACAATAGAAAAGGAGGCTGCTCCAACAAGTTTTATTGAACAACCTCCTCTCTTTAAGCCTCTATACTCGCTTTTCTCTCTACTTTTTCTACGATATGCCCTTCCTCATTCCACTTTACTGCACGGTAATACGCGTCATGATAAAATGTAAACCACGCCTCTTTTTCAGCACCGTACTTCATCCACTTTTGCTTATTTTCAATCGATGTCATCGGATAATCATCGTATGCCATTACCCATAGTACATTTTGATGTGCATGCGTCGGCAAGAGATCTGCTAAATGAAGCATCGTTTCCCCTTGGCTTTCCAAAGCAATAACTGCATGTCCATCACTATGACCGCCTGTATGCGCCATTTTTATTTCATCTGTAATTTCTATTTCTTGCTGAAACGTAACAACTTGATCTACAATCGGCTCCCAATTTTCCTTCCAATATGTATTGCGTGATCTAATATTCGGATTTCTCATTTCATTCCATTCAGTCTCACTAACATAAACTTTTGCATTCGGAAATGCTGGTACAAGTTGATCACCTTCCCATTTTGTTAAACCAGATGCATGATCAAAATGCAGGTGCGTCATTAAAACATAGTGAATATCTTCGGGCTTTAATCCTAGTTTTTCTAATGATTCATAAACTGATGATTCTTCCGTTACACCTTGATTCCGCTTCATCTTCGCATTCAATTTACCGTTTCCTATTCCGGAATCAATGAGCATATTACCGTCTTTCGTTTGTAAAAGTAACGGATCTGTTCGTAAATAAATATGATTTGTATCATTATGTTTATATTTGCGTGACCAAAGTACTTTTGGCACAACTCCAAACATCGCGCCTCCATCTAAATGTGTATTCCCACCTTCTAGCCACGTCACTTTTATATTTCCAATTTGTAACTGTTCCATATCCCATCCCCCTTTTCTATTTGATTTTAACATAATATTCCGATTATTTTTCATATAAAAAACCTATGCATTACTGCATAGGCTCTGTACGATATTTTGCTTCAACTCGGTAAATACGATGACCTTTACTAGAGAACTTCTCTTCGTATTCTGTCATAATGTTTCCTTCATAATCACTATTATGAAGATCTAGGCTAAGGTAAGTTAATAACATACCATACTCAGCCATACTCATAAGAGAATATTCAAATAAGCCTTGGTTATCAGTTTTGAAATGAATTTCTCCGCCATCTACTAACACTTCTTCATAATTGCGTAAAAATGTTTTATATGTTAAACGACGCTTCGTATGACGATTCTTCGGCCATGGATCTGAGAAGTTTAAATAAACGCGGTCAATTTCACCTTTCGCAAAGAAAACTGTTAAATCTTCAGCATCTTTATTAATTAACTTTAAGTTCGGTACTTCTTCTTCAATTAATTTATCAAGTGCATCTACAACAACACTTGTGAATTTTTCAATTCCAATATAGTTTATATGCGGATTTGCTTTTGCCATATCATACATAAAGCGGCCACGTCCTGTACCTACTTCAATATGAATTGGCTGTTCATTTCCAAATACTTCTTTCCAGTTACCAGCGCGCTCCTCTGGGTTCCCAATTACGATATGTGAATATTCATTAATTCGATCCATTGCATAAGGCTTATGTCTTAAACGCATAGATGTCTCCCTCTCCTTACAAAACTATTTTAAAGGAAAAATTCCTTCTTTCTGTTTTAATCAATCTATCAAACAAAAAACCAAGTACGTACGAGCACTCGGTCCGTTTCCTTCAAGTATAAGATGTACCATTTTGATAAAAACTACATAAAGCATTAAACATTCCATGACGAAACAGCTTTTTCTCTTACATTTCCAGAGAGAGAAAAACACTCGAAAGGATGATCCGTTCATGCCAATTAATCAACAGCATCAATTAGAAGTGTTAAAAGATATTTTAGTCAATCATCAAAGTGATTGCTGCGGGACAGTTTCTGAATGCGAGCAATTAGAGCGCCTCATTCAGTCGTTACTCGCAAACGATAGTATAAGTAGTGACGCTAAAACAATGCTAAACGATGTATATTCTTATAGTCAATCGGGTAAATCTTCCTCTAATTTGGACAACCATATTTCCAATAATCAAGAACAACTTACTCAGTGGATTGCTGGAATGGACAATTTTTCTTAAATATTATTCTGAAGCAAGTAGTTGCTGTAAATATTGATGCCAATATTTAGCTTCTGCTTGCTGCTTTTTTGTTGTGTGCCATTGAATAGATAAAATCGTTTGTGCTATAACATACCATCTCATACGCCTAAGCAATGACTCATCTAGTTCAATTTCATAATATCCGAGCCACTCACTCCATTCATGGCGCGGAACATACCAATATAATAACATACCAAGATCTAGAGCTGGATCAGCAATAACTGCTCCATCCCAATCAATTAAAAACAATTCATCTTCATCCGACAATATCCAATTGTTATGGTTTACATCACAATGGCATACAACGAATTCATTGTACTCAATATCTTTTAATGACTCAGTTAAATATTGAAGACCTTGCTGAATTGTTTCATCAACTCTTATATCTCCTCTTAAAACGAGCTGTAATTGTTGTAATAACTCTTGCGCATGAAGCGGCTGCTTTCCAAGCCTTTGAATCATCTGCACAAGTGCTTTAGAGGAGTGTATTTTCTTCAAAAGTTTCGCAACACGTTCTAGTTTCATATCCTCTGGCTCTAACTTCTGTCCCGGAAGCCATTTTTGAGCAGAAATTACATCACCGTTCGTTACCCTTCTTGTCCAAAGTAATTTTGGAACAATTCCTTCTGCTGACAATACCGCTAAAAAGGGCGATGTATTCCGCTTTAAAAATAACTTTTGTTGTCCGTTTTGCGCAATATATGCATCGCCCGTTACTCCACCAGCCGGTATAAGACTCCACTCTTTTCCTAATAATTGTTCCAACCATTCCATATTCATTACCCGTTAACAAATCCTTATCTTTTATAGTTATGAAAAGAAAAACCGCAACATTTCTACACATGTTGTGGATTCATATATTTTACTGTATTTGAATGAAAAAACTTGGCATAAGCCGAAAACAGGATAAATCACCTGTTCTTCTAGTTTATTTTACAAAATCACTCATAGAATGACAACTTATCAAAATCGTCACCTTTGTCAATTCTACATTTATTACATTCTCATCGTCAAGTAGCGATTTGTCACATTATCGCCAATATATACGTGCTAGTTGGAGCCATTTGAAGTTCCTTTCCTCTAAATGAAGAAATTGGCTGTATTTTTGCTTGCTTTTCGTTTACTAATACATGCCACGTTTCTTCTTTTGGGAGCTGAACTATTTCATTTTGCAAACCGCTATTGAATAGCACAACAATCTCTTTCCATGGTCCAAAAGATTCTACATTTCGCAAATGGTATGCAAGTGCTTCTTTTGATGTTTGCAAAAAAGTCATATGCTTTTTTATAAGGTCAGCGCTTTTTAATCGGAATGCCCCATGCTCCTTCCGAATCGCAATTAAACCTTTTATATAGTTAACTGTCTCCATCTCTTTTTCTTTTTGATCCCAATCTAATCGATTGATTTCATCATTTGCATTATAACTATTTTCATTTCCTTGCTTCGTACGATAAAACTCTTGCCCCGCATGTAAGAAAGGAATTCCTTGTGAAAGAATAACCACTGCAGTTGCTAAACGATGACGCCTTTTTAAAATTCCTTCTGATTCTGGATTACTTTGCACTAGTTTATCCCACATCGTCATATTGTCATGACATTCTACATAGTTGATGCTTTGTACTGGCTCTAGGAACAATCCTGTTTCTTTCATACTTAAAAGGCTACCAGCTACTATATACTGCAAATGATGACAGTCTACATGCCCACCAAATGCAAAACCACGTTTATTTATATTAAAAGTACTTCCTTTTATTCCGTCACGAAATTGATCGTTAAACTGTGCGATACATGGCATTTTATTCGCATTATTTAACGTCGCTTTCTCTTCAAGAGGAAGCGGTGTTTGTAAATCCCATCCTTCACCTAATAAAAACGCATCCTGTTTTATTTTCCGCACTTCTTTTTCTAACGCATTCATCGTTTCAACATCTAAAATTCCCATTAAATCAAATCGGAATCCATCAACATTGTATTCAGTAAGCCAATATAAAACAGATTCTATAATAAATTTCCTCATCATTTTCCGTTCAGATGCTATATCATTTCCAACTCCCGTCCCATTAGAAGGCATACCATCTTCCCCATGACGAAAATAATATCCTGGGACAAGCTTCTCAAATGATGATAATTCTCTTTCATAAACATGATTATATACAACATCTATAATCACCCTGATGCCGTGATCATGAAATGTTTCAATTAGTTTTTTACACTCTACTATCCTGTTATACGGATCAGAAAGGTTTGTAACATAAAATCCTGTTGGTATATTGTAATATAACGGATTATAGCCCCAATTATATGCGGAAGCAGGATTCACTTCATCTATACCACCAAAACAATTTAAAGGTAATAGTTCTACATGTGTAACGCCTAAATCTTTTATATGAGACAATCCTGTTAATGTCCCATTTTGTCCTACTGTCCCCTCTTCACTTAGCCCTTTATATGTTCCTTTCTTATTCACTCCACTGTTCGGATGAATAGTAGCGTCACGAATATGCAGTTCATACAATATGGCATCTGTCATTGACTGTAATGGTGATAGTTCTACTCGTTTTGTCACATTCGTTTTTTCCAAATCGATAACAACGCCGTGTTTTCCATTTATCGTCGCAGACTTTGCATAAGGGTCAACCGCTTCGTTCCATATTAAATTAATACAAACAAGGAATGTATATCGTGCTCCATCATGATCACCTTGTAATGTATGAATCCACACTCCGTTTTCTTCTCTATACATTTCATAATCAATATATTCTTTATCACTTTTATAAATCCTTACTTTCGCAAGCCTTGCAGTCGGAGCCCATACTTTAAATATTGTTTCTTCTTTTTTATACACAGCACCTAAGTCGGTACCTTCGTAATAATATTTTTCATCGAAAATTACTGTTCGAATCACAGCGCCTATTTGTAAATCTGTCTCTTCATTCCGTTCATCCCGTACTGTATAATACTTCCCCACATCTAGCGGCTCTTCTATAAAACATTCATACTTCGTTGCATCTGGAAGAGCAATAGTATGAACAATCGGTAACTCTTTCACATTGCTTCCTTCTTGTAAACGAAATGTCCGGCTTGTTCCATACGCATGCGGGAGCAAAATTGTAATTTTATTCATTTCATCTAAATAGGCATCAAATGGACGTTTTACTTTCAACATAAAAAATCACCATCATTCTTAAAGTTAAAATAAAGTGAAACTTTAATCAGTGGGAAGGCTTTACCCCACTGATTATTAGCCTTCACCAATTGTGCCTTTATGGGCAGTAGATCTCCCACCTAACTTCTTTGCTTTATCCTAATTTTGAGGTGGGAGTCTTACTGCCCACAAATAGAGGGGTGAAACGAGCTTCAAATGATAAGGCTTTTCTTATCATCGAAGCTCTATACAGTAACACATTATTCCCTATAGTATATTCACCTGTATAAAAAACGTTTTCATACATTCTATTTTTGTAATTTTATTTCGGCAACTGGTCTATACTTTGGCGTTTCCTTAACGTGAGATTCATACAAAGTAATCGTATCTGCTTGAAATGATGTTACAGGTAAATCTTTTACATTTGTCAGATCAAATACTTTTTCTCCTACCCATTTTCGCGCAACAGTAATATGTGGATGATAAGGACGTGTCTCTAGAGCGAAGCCATTTTCTTCACAAATTGTATGCACTTGTTTTTGTAAAGTAAACAAATCTTGATTATCACTTATCCCCGCCCAAAATATACGCGGTTGGTCCACCTGTCCGAACGTAGAAAACCCTTGTAACGTGAACGATAGTTCCTTTTTTTCTGTAAGTGTTTGTAATCCATTCTTTATTCCTTCTAATTGTTCCTGCGCCGCACTTCCTAAAAAGGTAAGGGTAATATGATAGTCTTCTTCATGTACCCACGAGCGGAATGGTAATTCATCCTTCATTTCCTCTTTGTAATTAGAAAGAATTTCTTTTATATGACATGGTAAAGTTACTGCGACAAAATAATGCGGCACCATCTACATCGTCCCCTTTATGTTATTGTTGCTTTTCTTTCTTATCTCATTCAGCTAAAAAGAAGCGAACCATCCAAAAAGTCTAACCTTTGAATAAATTTATTTTCTTCTTAGTTAAGATCACAATAGTAAATGGAATTATATCGACGCAAAATCAAATATATCGACTTAACAATAAAATACGACAATAAAAGCAACCTATTCTTAACAGAAAACCGTCCCAAAAAAACTTTTAGGACGGCCTCTCATTATTTCGCTAATTCATGAATTGCTTGCGCATAAATCGCTGTTGCTTTTAATAAATCTTCAATTTCAATGTACTCGTCTTTTTGATGAGCAAGTTCTTCTTTTCCTGGGAATAACGGACCAAATGCAACGCCAGCCTTCAATGAACGAGCATAAGTACCACCGCCGATTGCTAACAATTCAGCTTTTTCACCTGTTTGTTCTTCATATACGCGTTGCAAAGTACGAATTAACGTATGATCTTTATCAACATGATGCGGGCGAGAGTTAGAATAATCCGCTACTTCAAATCCATGAGTACCAACATATTCTTTTAACTTCGTAATTGTTTCTTCAAAGTTAGTCGTAACCGGGTAACGTACGTTTAATCCTAAATTGCCACCATTTTCTTTCGAATAAGAAAGGCGACCGACATTTACTGTTAACGGACCACTAATTTCGTCCTTATAAGCAATAGTAGCCTTTTCACCAAAAATATCACCAGTAAATGTTTCTGTTACAAATGTCGAAAATGAATTTGCTTTTCCATCAAGTGAAACTGTAGTTAAGAAGTTTGCCAATAATAAACCTGCATTTTCTCCCTTTTCTGGAGTAGATCCGTGAGCTGAAATCCCTTTGATTTGCAACGTCACCGTATTTCCTTCTACAATTGCTTTACCTATTTTTTTAGCAGTTTGTAAATACTCTTCATATGCTACTGTAAGTGCATTTACATCTTCTCCTGTAATAACTGCTTCTGCAAAATCAGGAACCATATTTAAACGACGACCTGACTCAAATGAAATAAGCTTAAATGCGCCTTCTTTCTCTTCGCTACCATTTTGCACAACTTGTATGTCAGAAATTCCTTTTTCCGCATTAATAATTGGAAAATCTGCATCCGGCGCAAAACCGATTGTTGGCATTTCTTCATTTTTAAAATAATGATCTACACACTTCCAATTACTTTCCTCATCTGTTCCTAAAATCATACGAACACGTTTGGAAAGAGGTAAGCCTAATTCTTTGACGATCTTCATCGCATAATACGCTGCCATCGTCGGCCCTTTATCATCAATTGCACCGCGTGCAAAAATCTTCCCATCGCGAATATCCGCACTATACGCAGGAGTTGTCCAGCCATCTCCTTCTGGTACAACATCAACGTGACAAAGAATACCTACTAATTCTTCTCCTTGTCCCATTTCAAGATGACCTGCATACCCTTCTAAATTTTTAGAAGCGAAACCTTCTGCTTCTCCTTTATGTAACATGAAAGATAAAGCTTTTTCTACACCTTCACCGAATGGTGCGCCCTCTTTCGCAGATTCTTCTTCCCATACACTTTTAATTTGTAAAAATTGTTGTGTATCACGAATTAAATCATCTTTTCGTTTTGTAACTTCTTCTGTCCAATTAATTGTTGACATCACGCATCCATCCTTCACTATATTGTCTCTTTCATCATAGCAAACGAAAATCTCTTATGCCATACATGAAAACCTAATAACGAACAATTGTAATATTTCAGATATTTCTTATTAGTTTTTCTTTTATTTTCTCAAAAAAATTTGCAGGAATTTGGCGTTTTACGTAGAAATTTATGAGTTAGTTGACTGACCAAATATAGAATGTCAACTACCAATATTTTTCTATATGAATATTTGTTAAACTTTTGTAAAATTTAAGTAGATTAAAGCATGAATTTTATCATGTAGAGTACAATGGTAGTAACGACCTTCTTTCCTGAATGGGGTCAAAAAAACTAGTAGAGGAGTGGTTTTCTCTTGAAACCTACAACTACTCGTATGCTAACACGCATTAAATCAATTTATATGTACATCAATGAAAACGGAACGGTAACGACGAAAGACCTTGTAGATGAGTTCGGGATCACACCGCGAACGATACAACGTGATCTAAATGTGTTGCAGTTTAATGAACTCGTGTATAGCCCCTGCCGCGGTAAGTGGACAACAACAGGAAAGAAAGTGAGAATGACCTCATAACAAAAAAATAATTGTATGTAAATAAATACATACCCCTTTCTAACTCATTAGAAAGGGGTCTTTTCTATACTTTAAAATTGGCGTTACTTTTCGTTATCTACTTGATACGTCTTTAACATTTCAACTTCTTCATCTGTTAATTCACGATATTGCCCAAGTTCTAACTCTTCATCTAACACTAAAGGCCCCATCTCTGTTCTCTTTAAATACACTACTTTTTTCCCTACAGCTTCAAACATACGCTTCACTTGATGGAATTTTCCTTCTGTAATAACGAGTTCAATCTCAGAAATATCAGCACTTTTTAAAATTGTAAGTTCGCCTGGCTTCGTTTCATAGCCATCTTCTAAAATAACACCTTTTGAAAACTCTTCTACATCCTCTTCCGTTACAACGCCTGAAATGTGTGCATAATATTTTTTCGGCACATGCTTTTTCGGAGATAATAGTTGATGCGTTAACTTCCCATCATTTGTGATTAATAAGAAACCTTCTGTATCAATATCGAGCCTTCCAACAGGGAATGGATCGAAAATCGCATCTTCTAATTCTAATAAATCTATCACTGTTTCGTGGTTATCATCTTCTGTCGCTGAAATAACACCTTGTGGTTTATGCATCATTAAATAAACAAACTCTTTATATTCCACAACTTCACCATGAATCATAACCTCTTGCTCTTCTACGTTCACATGAAACTTCGCATCTTTCACTGGCGTTCCATCAATCTTCACAACGCCGTCTTTCAATAATTTCTTTACTTCTTTTCTACTTCCGTGTCCCATATTCGCTAATAATTTATCTAATCTCATGTTCTTCACCTTCTTTATTTATCATAGAAAAGGGGACGTATTTACGCCCCTTTTGATTTCAACTTTATTTTGAATCTACTACCAAGTTTACGTTGGATTTTCTCTAAAGCTTCTCCGCCAAATACTCTTTCTAGTACTCCTGTGCGAATCGCTAATAATCCGTAAACAAGGCCACCAATACCTGCACAAATCGCAACTGTAATAAGAGCACCAATACGGCCATCAGGCGAAATCATGAAGGATAGAGTCCATTGTGATAGTTTTACAGCAATAACCATTATAAGTGTTAATACTGCAATTTGGAATGTTCTCTTATATACAACACCAAATGAATAGTTTGCATGTTTTTTGATTTGTCTATTCGTATACCATACGGAAGCTAAGAAGCCAACTGCCGTCGCCAGGATTGCTCCTATTGTACCGAAATAACGAATAAAGATTACGTTACATACAAATTTCAAAATAACACCCATCACAAGTGCAATAACCGCATGTTTCTGCTGGTTAATCCCTTGTAAGATAGCTGCTGTTACTGTGAATAAAGCGAATAACAATGCAACTGGTGCATACCACATTAATACTTGTCCACCTAGTGGATCTGAGTCGTAGAAAGCAGTGTAAATTGGATATGCAAGTGTAGAAATACCGATAACTGCTGGCAATGTTAAAAACATATTCGCCTGGAATGTTTGTGTAATTTGTAATTTTAAATAACGATATTGTTTTTCAGTAAACGATTTTGTGATCGCTGGCACAAGCGTTAAACTAAACGCTGTTGCAAGTGATACGGGAATCATAATTAATTTATGCGTCCACATTGTGAAAATACCAAGCGCTCGCTCTGCGATATCTCCTTGACCAATCGCCTGCATAATTGAGTTGAATGTCAATGTATCAATTTGTTGATATAAAGGAATAGTTAGCCCAATTACAACGTAAGGAATTGCATATGCAAATAATTCTTTAAATAATTGAACGGTACTTACTGTCGATTCTGGTACAGTTTGTTCAATTAAATATTGATCCAAATATTTTTTACGTTTTAACCAGTACCAAATTAATACACCAAGCGCTCCAACTGCTGAAACGAACGCAGCAAATGTAGCTACCCCAACCGCTGTTGCAACTGTACCGCCAAGTACTTTAATAACGATAAAACTACCTGTTAATAAGAAGGCGATACGAATAATTTGTTCAATAATTTGCGAAACAGTAGTTGGTCCCATCGATTGGTGACCTTGGAAATAACCACGAATTAAACTCGCTGCCGGTACAACAATGAGTGCAAAACTTACAAGACGAATAATCGTCGTAACTTCTTCTATCTTATTTTGTAAACTTTGTTTACCAAGCATTGCTTCTGCAAATATTGGCGCCGTCATATACAGTACTAGGAACGAAAGAACCCCTGATACTATCATCATAACCATTCCCGAGCGGAACATTCTCCGGCTCGTTTTATAATCACCAAGCGCATTATATTTGGAAACGAATTTCGAAACAGCAAGCGGCACACCTGCCGTTGCAATACTTAAAAAGATCGTATATGGAATGTATCCATATGTATAGAGCGTTCCGCCTTCTGTGCCTACCAATGCATGAAATGGAAAGACGTAAATCATGCCTAAGAACTTTACTAAAAATGTCCCTAACGTAACGATAAGCGTTCCGCGCAGAAATTTCGAATCGGACATACAAAAATCCTCCTACATCTAGATAAAGTGAAACTTTAATCAGTGCGGTTTGTTCATCCCCCACTGATTATTAGCCCGCACCAATCGAGCTTTTACGGGCCAGTGACCTCACTCTTTACTTCTCTTAAGTCTTAAGGTTTTAGTCTTATTGCCCACAAATAGCAGGATAGTGCTGAACTCTAACTTTTGTATTGTACCACAATTCTCCCATTAAGCAGTACTTCACTCTATTTTTCTTTTAAGGGAAAACATGCTATTCTTTTAGGCAGGAAATGTAGAAAATGAGGTCGATATATTATGCATTATGATGTTATTGTCATCGGCGGCGGTCCTTCAGGGCTAATGGCTGCAATCGGTGCTGCAGAAGAAGGCGCAAGTGTCTTACTTCTTGATAAAGGAAATAAACTAGGGCGTAAACTTGCGATTTCTGGTGGTGGTCGTTGTAACGTAACGAATCGTCTACCACTTGATGAAATCGTTAAACATATACCAGGAAACGGCCGCTTCTTATACAGCGCTTTTTCTATTTTTAATAATGAAGATATTATTACATTCTTCGAAAATCTCGGTGTACAACTAAAAGAAGAGGATCATGGGCGCATGTTCCCTGTATCAAATAAAGCACAATCAGTAGTAGACGCACTTTTAACACGATTAAAAGACTTAGGTGTAAAAATCCGTACGAATACACCCGTTGAAACGATTGAATATGAGAACGGTCAAACGAAAGCAGTCGTACTACAAACTGGCGAAGTGTTAGAAACAAACCATGTCGTTATCGCTGTTGGCGGAAAATCTGTTCCTCAAACTGGATCTACTGGAGACGGATACGCTTGGGCTGAAAAAGCTGGGCATACAATTACAGAATTATTCCCAACAGAAGTACCAATCCTTTCAAACGAACCATTTATTCGTGACCGCGTATTACAAGGCCTTGCTTTACGCGATGTAAACTTAAGCGTATTAAACCCGAAAGGAAAAGCAATCATTTCTCACAAAATGGACATGCTCTTCACTCATTTCGGTCTGTCTGGTCCTGCTGCTCTTCGCTGTAGTCAATTCGTTGTGAAAGCACTGAAAAAGTTTAAAACGAATACAGTACAAATGAGTATCGATGCATTGCCAGAAGAAAATAGTGAACAACTATTCCAGCGCATGCTGAAACAAATGAAAGAAGATCCGAAAAAAGGAATTAAAAACGTTTTAAAAGGTTATGTTCCTGAACGTTATTTCCTATTCTTATTAGAAAAAAATGAAATTGACGGTAGTGAACAAGCTGGACAAGTTTCTCACGAGAAGATTCGTGCACTTGTGAAAGACTTTAAAGAGTTTACTGTGAATGTAAATGGTACGCAGTCAATTGAAAAAGCATTCGTTACTGGCGGCGGTGTATCCGTTAAAGAAATTAATCCGAAAGAAATGTCTTCTAAATTCACGAACGGCGTATATTTCTGCGGAGAAGTTCTTGATATTCACGGTTATACTGGCGGCTATAACATTACATCTGCCCTTGTTACTGGTCGAATTGCCGGAACAACAGCAGGACAAAATGCGAAAACGCAATATTAAAAAAGAAACAGGGCTTCCTGTTTCTTTTTTTATATGTACATGAAATTATATCGGCGATTTGACAAGAGATATCGACTTACCAATAAGGAACGCCACATACGCCCTCCTCCTACCCCTCGTTCTTTTTTGTTGCTTTATATACCTTAGTACCTTTATATTTTATATTGTTGAATATTTGAAAAAGGGTAAGGGGAAAACAAATGAGAAAAAAAGTCATGATGTCTTTAATGCTAATGACGTTTCTTTCTGCGGTAGAAGGAACGATTGTTAGTACAGCAATACCTCGTATAACGAGTGATTTGTCAGGCGTCGAACTTGTTAGTTGGGTATATGCAATTTATATGCTTGCAACAGCTGTTTCGACTCCAATATACGGAAAACTAGCTGATTTATTCGGCCGTAAAAAAGTTCTGCTCATCGGAGCAACTATCTTCTTAATCGGTTCTGCACTTTGCGGAGTCGTTACATCAATGGAACAATTAATCTTCTTCCGTGCTCTTCAAGGTATAGGCGCTGGTGCTGTTATGCCGATCACAATGACGATTATTGGAGACTTATATAGCGAAGCGAAAGACCGCGCAAAAGCACAAGGCTGGATGAGTGCCGTTTGGGGTGTATCTGGTGTTATCGGGCCGTTAGTAGGCGGATTTTTAGTTGATTCTCTTTCTTGGCGCTATATTTTCTTCTTAAACGTTCCTTTTGGAATTATCGCTTGCCTAATGTTTGCCACTTCTTATAAGGAATCTGTTAAATCCGCCACTAAGCAACATATCGATTACCTTGGTGCAACAGTCTTCTCATTAAGTACAATTGCTCTACTATACGCATTATTAACAGGTAGCAGTAAGCAAAACTGGGGAGATATTTCAATCATCGGTCTATTAATCTTTGCCGCTGTTTCATTCATTATTTTCTTATACATCGAGAAAAAATCTCCGGAACCATTAATTCCGCTAGCACTTTTCTCTAACCGTACATTATCTACTATAAACATATTAACGCTTATCGCTGGCGCAATGATTATTAGTATTACAGTGTACCTTCCAATTTGGAGCCAAGGTGTATTAGGAAAAAATGCAACAGAAGCCGGACTCATTTTAATGCCGATTCCTGTTATGTGGACATTCGGTGCTATGTTCTCCGGTAACTTAGTTGGCAAGTTACAAACGAAGCAAATCATTTTACTTGGATCTAGCATCTTATCAGTTGCTACATTCTTATTATTTACATTATCAACGGATTCACCATCATTCCTTATTTATGTTGCAGTCGGATTATTCGGCTTAGGAATGGGTCTTGTAACACCTATTTACATGGTAACAATTCAAGCAGCTGTACCAGCCCATACACGCGGGACAGCAGTAGGTTTAAACACATTTATTAATACATTTAGTCAAACGTTAGGTGCTGCAATTTTCGGCACGGTCTTCAACACGATGATTCATGCACGTGGCATTAAAAATCTTGATCTTGTTTCTTCTGGCGGACACGGCGGAGCTACAGCAAACGTAGCAACCGAGTCTCAATCCGCATTAGCTGCAAGTGTACACGTCATTTATATGAGTACTTTCGTATTAGCAGTATTAACTTTAATTATTGCTTGGATTCTATTAAAGCCAGCTAAACAAACGAGTGAGCAGTAAAAAGAGGATGACCAAAATGGTCATCCTCTTTTTATAAAATCTACTCTTCATTCTCCACAATATGCTTAAGTATGGACAATTTATTATCCCAAAATCGTTCATAATACGAGAGCCACTGCTGTAATTCCTCTAGCGGCTCTGGTTGCAAGCGATATATCTTCTCTCTCCCGCTTTTTCTTCCACTTACTAAATTCGCTTCCGAAAGAATATGAAGATGCTTTACAACTGCCGTACGGCTCATCGGAAAATGATCCGTTATTTTGGAAATTGGTAACTCTTTATCACTTAATAACCGTAATACTTCTCGGCGGGTTGGATCAGCAATTGCTTGAAATACATCATATTTCGCTGCTGACGAAGACATTTAACCTTCAACAACCTTTTTCAGTTTTTCATTTACAATCGCTACCCAGCCACCATTCATTCTATCGCGAATAATAGAGCTCTTCGCATTCGCTTTCGGAAGAATTTCATCAGGATGTTTCCAGCCACCGTGAATTAACGTGAATTCTGTTTTATCTCCTAAGTCTTTCAAAATGAATGAAACAATCCAACCATCTGTATCCCATGAGAAAGATAAATGGTTTGGCTCATCAATTTCTAACACTTTACATGGTGATGGTCCAAAAGGTGATTGCACCTGAAACTCATGTCCCACCTTTAATTCAAAGTCATTTGGCATAAACCATGACGCAATTCCTTCTGCAGTTGATACTACATTCCATACTTTTTGAATAGGCGCGTTAAAAACGATTGTTTGTTTAATATCGTTTAATGTATTTTGTTGGTTCATTTTATATCTCCTTTATTCGGCATTTAAATATAACACCTTTTAGTTTCACATTAACAATATAACACCTTTTGGTTACATGTCAAGAAAGGCTCTTTTTCACTGTTGAGAAATTCTCAACATTTTTTCAACAGGACAAACACCCTCTCACCATTCCTTCATAATATACTCACAAAGGCAATCAAAAATAAAAACTTCCCTCAATATGAAACTCCATCATTCATATTGAGAGAAGCGCCTAACTTATCTCATCTGTACTTCGTCTCTCCTCCTTCCCTCAGGGACAATACGCGAGATATGTAAAATCAGAAGGAGTATGCCCACCATTTGGGGTAGGTAGTTATTTCTCTTCTCCTCAACATTTCCTCAGGAGCGAAATGACTACCCACTCACTTTTTTAACAACAATAAAAAGGGGATGAAAGCTATGTTCTACTGCATTAACTGTTCTGAAATTCACCATGAAAAACATCCGAATGATAAAGTATTCAAAAACGGTTTTTATATTGATCCATTTTTAGGTGATCGTTATCACCTCGGTATGTGCACTGATGCTCAGAAGCATGAAACAGGAGAAGTTCTTTTAACGGACAAGAAAACAGGCGCAACACAATCTATTATGAATATTTTACCGACACACGTTGTCCCAACATAAAGTGAAACTTTAATCAGTGGGGGTTTTGTTCATCCCCCACTGATTATTAGTTGAACCAATCGGGCATTTACGGGCAGTCGTCTCCCACCTCGCTTCCTCGTATGCGCCGAATTTTGAGGTGGGAGTTACTGCCCGTTAATGCGGGATAAAGCATAAAAAAGAGC
>NZ_BOQD01000077.1 GCF_018332515.1 Bacillus hominis
TTATTTATATTTAATATGATTTTTTCAACATTATGTGGGCTAATTATTTATAAATTCCAACAAACAGCTTGGACTGAATTTGTCGTTCAAAATGGAAATATAATAAAACAAAATATTTTCGTAGAAGCAAGTAAATATTATATTTTATCTTGGTTACCAACTCTTGTGTATGCTGCATTTGCCTTTATGATTTCTGTTTTAACGAGATCTAGCGGCGGCGCAATTGGTATTTCGCTATTTCTTGCTTTATCAGGAAATATTGCGTTAATAGCAGCAACTAGATATGAATGGGCGAAATATTTATTGCCGGCAAACACAGATTTATATAGTATTTCAAAGAATGGAAGCTTTATTGATGGAGTAACATTCCCGTTCGCTTCTTGTATGCTTCTTCTGTATTTAATTGTATTTCTAGGAATTTCTTATACAGTATTTATAAAACGAGATTTAACCGCATAAGCAAAAGCCGTTAAGGAGAACTTAACGGCTTTTTGTATGTGTTAATTGATGAATAGCCTCTTCGGCTAATAAGGAGAAATATTCCGCACTAATAGGTAATGCTTGTTCATCTACTGTAAAAGCTGGATGATGCCATTCATGTGTACCACTTGTTCCCATAAAGACGAATGAACCTGGTATTTCTTGTTGATAAAAAGAAAAATCTTCTCCTGCCATTGATGGTGTAGGAGAGATAACGTTTAGATTCATTTTCTCTGCAATTTGAATAGAAAGATTAGTGAGTGCTTTATCGTTTTGAACAGCAGGCGGACCTGGGTAAAATCGAAATTCTGTTTTTACACCTAGTGCATCAGAAACGCCTTTAATGATACGTTCCATTAATGCCGGAATCTTTTCACGTGTTTCAGCTTGGAATGTACGGACAGTTCCTTCTAATATTGCTTTTTCAGGAATAACGTTCCACGTATTCCCTGAATGAATGTTTGTTACACTTACGACAGCGTTATGAGAAGAACTAATATTTCGGCTTACAATCGTTTGAAGTGCCATAACAATTTGAGATGATGCAACGATAGGGTCGACGCCAGCATCAGGCACAGCTGCATGTGTTCCAACACCATGAATTTCAATTTCAAATCGATCAACTCCGGCCATCAGTGGCCCATCTTTAATACCGATTGTACCTACTGGTAAATCGGGCTTATTATGCATACCAAAAACGGCTTGCACATTCTTTAAATGTCCAGCTTCAACAACTTTACATGCTCCGTTTCCACTTTCTTCAGCAGCTTGGAATATAAAGCGAACAGTTCCGTTAAGAGAAGCTTCTTTTTCTTTTAATAAGTAAGCGGCACCCAACATAGCAGCTGTATGAAAATCATGCCCACAAGCATGCATTTTACCTTGTATTTTTGAAGTGTATGGAAGGTCTGTTTCTTCCTGTATGGGAAGGGCATCGATATCAGCACGAAGCGCTACAATCGGTCCGTTGTTATTACTAGAAATTTCAGCGATAATTCCTGTTTCTAAATTGGAATCGATAATAGTAATGTTAGCTTCTTCTAACCAATTTTTTATTGCTTTGGTCGTTTCAAATTCTTCGTACGATAGTTCTGGGTATTCGTGTAAATGTCGACGAATAGAAATAAGTTTTTCTGTTAATTGATTTGGAATGGATGCCACTTATTATGCCCTCTTTCTTAAGTGAAATATTTGTATTCATTATATAACACAATAATAAAAGAGAGGATTTTCAAATGAAAATCCTCTCTCTCGTTTATCCCCGATTGGTTTAACTAATAATCAGTGGGGATGAACAAAACCCCCACTGATTAAAGTTTCACTTTATGCTGCCACTTTTTTATGAGTATGCTGTTTTTTATAACGTCCACGCATTGCGTATGCAAATTGCGGGATTGCAATACCGATTAAAATAAGTGATACACCGAACCATTGTGAAGATAGTACAGCTTCTTTTAAAACGAATACAGACATAATTGTTGTAACTGGTAGTTCGGCGGCACCAAGAATAGTTGCTAAGCCAGATCCGATTTTTGGAATACCGATTGTAAAGGCAATGGACGGAATAACGATACTAAATATTCCTAATCCTAAGCCGTATTTCCAAAGGCCTTGAGAAATCGCTCCGTTAAAAATAAATGTTGGCGGGAATACGATCATGACTAAAGTTAAAGCGCCAGCCATTAAAAGGACACCGCGTGGTAATGAAGGTACTTCAACGGCAACTTTACCACTTACGAAAATGTATGTTGCAAATGTAACAGCAGATAATAAGCCTAAAATGATTCCAGTCGTATCGAAATCACCAGCTGATGTTTCTAATAACCCACTTGATAAAAATGTACCTGCAAGTAAGAAAATTACTGAAATAACTTTTTCTTTTGAAGGTAATGTTTTTGTTGTAATTGCTTCAATGATAATTCCAACCCAAACGAACTGGAATAAAAGTATAATTGCAATAGAAGCTGGTACAGTTTTTAAGGAAGCGTAATAAAAAATTCCAGTAAAACTTGCAGACGTTCCTGCGACGAATAAAATTAACATTTGTTTCAGAGGAACACGATGTCTAGAAAATAGAAGTGTAATAGCAAGTAAAATAATCCAACCGAACAAATACTGGCTACCAATTACCTCTCCAAGTGAAAATCCTTCTGCATATGCAAGTTTAACAAAAATAGCTAAAACTCCATAACTACACGCTCCTAATAAAACTAAAAGAGAATAACGAAGCATGAAAAATTCCTCCCATCTATATGAAATTGTTCCGTAACGGACATATATAACTAGAGGGAAGTATACAAAATTAAAAATGAAGGGTCAAATGAAAGAAAAGTGCAAAATTTTATAGAATAATAATAAAAGTATGATATTTATGCATAATCTTGAAATTAATAATAATTAAAGTATTGTAAAATCAGCTTTACGTTGTATAAAGATAGCATTTGAAAAAAAATTTTTAAGGTTA
>NZ_BOQD01000078.1 GCF_018332515.1 Bacillus hominis
GGAGGGACTGGCCCTACGATACCTCAGCAACGGGTTTTTTAATACCGTGCTAATTCCAGCAAGCCTAAAATTGGCTTGGAAGATGAGAAGATGTGAACGAGTACATATAAGTGCTCTCCTTCTTATCTTTTACAAGTGATAAGAAGGAGAGCACTTTTTATTTTACCTCGAAAGCTCTACTTCAAGTTTTACAGCATATAGGAGGGAAGAAAATGATTTCTTTTAACAATGTAAGTAAAGTATATGAATCAGGTGGGCAATCTGTTCATGCGGTGGAGGATGTAACGCTGTCAGTTGAAAAGGGCGAAATTTTTGGTATTATCGGATTTAGTGGTGCTGGAAAGAGTACGTTATTACGTTTAGTAAATATGTTAGAAAGACCAACTGCAGGAACAATTTCAATAGATGATAAAGATATTACATCATTATCGACGAAGGAGTTACGGAAACTAAGACAAAGAATTGGAATGATTTTTCAAAGCTTTAATCTATTTAATTCAAGAACAGTGTTTGGGAACATTGCTTATCCATTAAGGTTAGCGAAATTGCCGAAGAATGAGATAAAAGAAAGAGTGAATGAACTACTAAAATTTGTTGGTTTAGAAGATAAAGCGAACTATTATCCAGAACAGTTATCAGGTGGGCAAAAGCAGCGTGTTGGGATTGCAAGAGCACTTGCGACATCACCGGATATTCTCATATGTGATGAGGCAACATCAGCTTTAGATCCGGAAACAACGAAAGAAATTTTAAACTTATTGAAGAAAGTAAATCGCGAATATAATTTAACAATTCTTCTTATTACACACGAAATGCATGTTGTGAAAGAAATTTGTCACCGTGTAGCTGTAATGGAGAAGGGAAAAGTTATTGAAGAAGGAAAACTGTTTGATGTTTTCACACAACCAAAAACAAAGACGACTCAAAACTTTGTACGTTCTGTTATTAATGACCACTTACCAGAAAGTATTCTAGCGAAAATTCAAAACGGAGGTCAGATTTATCGCCTAACTTTTACTGGTGAGGAGACAGGACAGCCGGTACTATCATATATCGCAAAAAACTATAACGTTGATGTAAATGTACTGTACGGAAATATTATTGAACTTCAAAATGTGCTATTTGGAAATCTTCTTGTAGAATTGCAAGGTGAACAAAAGGAAATTCAAAAAGCATTACAACATCTAAGACTACAAGTGCAGCTGAAGGAGGTAGAAGCTCATGCGAGTTGATTGGAGCATATTTTGGCCTCGTATATTAGATGCAACGGGGGATACCCTCTTAATGGTAATTGTAACCCTTATATTCGCTACAATTCTTGGTATACCTCTAGGTTTACTTTTATATGTAACGAGAAAAGGAAACTTTTTAGAAAATAAATGGGTCTTTTCTATTCTTAATATCATAATTAATACAATTCGTCCGGTTCCATTCATTATCTTTTTAGTAGCTTTAAGTCCAATAACAAGAAGTGTTATCGGAACGACGATTGGAACAGCCGCAGCAATCTTCCCAATGACGTTAGTTGCATCAATTGGTATTGCTAGAATGGTTGAAACAAATCTTGTTTCTGTTCCGAAAGGGGTAATTGAAGCAGCGCAAGCAATGGGGGCTTCACCACTTAGAATTGTTTTTGAAATCCTCGTGCCAGAAGCGTTAGCACCATTGATATTAGGTGTCACGTTTATGACAGTTGGTTTAATTGAATTTTCTGCAGTTGCTGGGCTTGTCGGTGGTGGCGGTCTTGGTGATTTAGCAATGACATATGGTTATCAACGCTTTGATACGTCAGTTATGTTCGTAACGGTCGTTTTACTTATTATTCTTGTACAGGTAGCTCAAAATTTAGGAAACTACTTTGCGAAAGTCTTTTTGCGCAGATCATAAAAAGAAGAGGGGGAAAAGAAATGAAGAAAATTTTAGCATTTGCATTATCAGCGATCGTAGGGATTACAGCTTTAAGTGGCTGCTCAGGTGGAGACACAGGTGCAGGAGCGAAAGAGAAAGTAGTTCGCGTCGGTGTAACTGGAACAGATGGAGACGCTTGGGAAATTTTAAAGAAAAAAGCTGAAAAAGAAGGGATTAAAATTAAACTGGTTGAGTTCTCTGATTACACAACGCCAAACAAAGCGTTAGCTGATGGAGATATTGAACTAAACTCATTCCAGCACATTGCTTTCTTAGAGCAATTTAAAAAGGAGCATAAGTTAAATATTACAGCTGTTGGTACAACACAAATTGCACCGATGGGCTTATACTCTGAAAAATATAAGAAAGCAAATGAAATCCCAGATGGTTCAGAAATTGCTATTCCAAATGATCCAACAAACCAAGCGCGTGCATTAAAACTTCTTGATGCAGCTGGGGTATTAAAGCTTAAGAAAGATTTCGGTCTATTTGGGGATCCAAGCGGCATTGCTGAAAATCCGAAGAAGTTAAAGATTACACCGGTTATCGCACAGCAAACACCTCGTGTATTAAAAGATGTAGCAGCTTCAGTTATTAATAATGGTGTTGCTGGTCAAGCTGGATTAGATCCAAAGAAGGATCCAATTTTCTTAGAAGACCCAAATAATGAAAATGCGAAGCCATATATTAATATTTTCGCAGCTCGTACGAAAGATAAAGATGATCCAACACTGAAAAAGGTAATTGAGTTATATCATTCAAAAGAAGTAACAGATGCAATTAAGAAAGAAACAAATGATGGTTCAATTTCAGTAGATCTTTCACTTAATGAGATTGAAAAAATTGTAAAATAATTATTGGGTTTAACGACTAACAGTAGGAACCCCTCCGCTGTTAGTTCGTTCAACATATAATCTACTTAACAAACAAACCCTAATTCTGTACCTTCCAATTTTGTATAACGTAGAATCCAATGTTTGTTAAGTAGAGTGATGGACCAGGAGTTTTCCTGGTCTTTTTTATGCTTATTCAATCATGATACTTTTTAAATTGTCTCCAGGATACGCTTGTTCTTTCGGATAAGCAGCTAGTTCCTCTTGCAAAATATTTAGCATTTGCTTAGCTGATTGCTGGATTGGATCAGGTAGCTCTTCTAATATATGCATACCGACTTTTATCTTTGTGCGAATTACTTTGCGTAGTAGTTCCTCATGCATGCACTACACCTCCAAACCGAATGTTTAGTACATCATCTTCAAACTTAGCTCCTTGAATAGAAAGGTGTGTTAATGTTTTTGGCAATGTGATATTTCGCTTCATAGAACCAGCTCGAATAATAAGCTCATCACCTTTTTGATTTAATGAAAGTTCACTTTTGTTTGAGAAGGGAATGGAAAGAACGAAAATATACTCATCGCCATCTTTTTTTACATATTGTGTGCGACCGTTAAATTTCACTTCCGTGGGAGAAGAGTCAGATTTAAATAAAGCGTCTCCTACACGTTCTAACATAGACAAACCAACAACTTCTTGCTCGAACATCGGAGCTTCGTAAATAGGAAGTGGCTGAAAACTATCCTGAATTAATGTTTTATATTTCTTTTGTGTATCTTTCCATGCCTGAAAATAAGGATCGGTGACAGTGTTAGGGATGACGCGGTTAATCATAATGGCATCAACGTTATAATCGTATAAGTTTAAATACGTAAAGCTGCGCTGAGCTTCTTTAATGACCATTTTTTCAGGATTTACAACAACGCGAATGCTTGTTACCTCTCGGTTTGATAAAATATCTCTCATTTCTCCAAGCTGTTCAAGTGTATTTGTTAATTCGTCCATAATATCATCGGTTGGAAGGGGGACACCAAGAAGTGGTTGAGCTACAGGACGAACAACTTTTAAAACCTTTCTTTTAATAGGAAAGAGTTTTTCCATCCACCAGCCGAGCATGTCTGGAAAGCTGAGCATGGCTAAAGTTTCTCCAGTCGGTGCACAATCAATAATGATGATGTCATAGGTGTTTTGTTTATAGTAATCGAGTACTCGAAGTAAGCTAATTAAATCTTCCATACCAGGGAACATCGTTAATTCTTCTGTCGTAATATCATCGGCTGCTTTGGAAGTGAAGAGTAGTGTAATATATTTCTGCAATTTCCCCCAGCCTTTTTCCATTTCATAAATAGTATTAATCTCTTGTGCCCATAAGTTTTTGCGAATTTCTAACGGTTCAGAAGATAGCTTGATACCAAATGAATCTCCTAAACTATGAGCAGGATCTGTGCTCATTACTAATGTTTTTAATCCTTGTTTTGCACTTTGAAGTGCTGTTGCTGCTGAAATGCTAGTTTTTCCTACGCCGCCTTTACCTGTATACAGAATAATTCTCATCATTAATATCCCCTTTGTTTCGAATGTCGAATATTACGAGTGTCGAAATATTTGATTGAATAAAAACCCAACTAGGGTCTTATTCAATCGGAATGTTTTTCATTTTAGGTGTAGAAACCTTCTCTTCTGTTTTTTGCTGTGACGTAGCGATGTGATTCATAATCTTTTGGAAGATTTGTAGTAAGAATGCTTTTTCTTCTTCTGACAATGCTTCCGTCACTAGGCTAAAGTAATGGGCCGCATTTTGTTTCACTTCTTGAACGAGCATTACGCCGTTTTCTGTTAAACGAATTAATACAATGCGTCGATCGCTTTCATCACGGTATCGTTCAATATATCCCTTTTTTACAAGGCGATTTACAACGCCTGTCGTTGTACTCATCGGTATATCAAGAAGATCAGCGATTTTTGTCATTGTAATATCTGTATTTCGCTCCATCCAAAGTAAACAAAATACTTCTGTCTTGGAAAGTGTTAAATCAAGGCTTACCCATTCTTCAGGGTAGAAAAGTTTCTTGGCGTTATCTAGCAGTAAGTCTAAAAAATGTTCATATTGCAACAATTATTTCCACTCCCGTATATTTCGAGGTTCGTAATATTTGTTTTTATTTTATGTGGAATTGAAATAAATGTCAATGATTTTAAGTGTTTTTTCAGATTAGACAGAAAATTATATTCAAAATGGAATTTTTTTATGGTAGATTAATAAATAGAAAAAGATAATTTACATAAAAATCCATCATGATAAATATATTT
>NZ_BOQD01000079.1 GCF_018332515.1 Bacillus hominis
TAATCAGTGGGGATGAACACCCCCACTGATTATAGTTTCACTTTATAAGCAGTATGCAAGTGAAAGAAACTTATAATAGATACATTGTAACTGTTGTAAGGAAATAGCTTTAAGTTATAGTATGGTAATAAAAAATGTAGTACATAGAAAGGGTAAGACATATGAGAATATTATTTGTTGGGGATGTAGTAGGATCTCCTGGTAGAGACATGATTCAACAGTACGTACCGGCATTAAAGAAAAAATATACACCCACAGTAACAATTATTAATGGAGAAAATGCTGCGGGTGGACGTGGAATTACGGAAAAAATATATCGAAACTTTTTAGAGTGCGGGGCACAAGCGGTTACGCTTGGAAACCATGCTTGGGATAACCGTGAAGTATTTGAATTTATTGATGATGCAAAATATCTTGCAAGACCAGCTAACTTCCCAGAAGGAACGCCGGGAAAAGGGCTTATCTTTGTAAATTGTAATGGAACAGAAGTTGCAGTTATTAACTTACAAGGACGTACTTTCCTTCCTCCAATTGATTGTCCATTCCGTAAAGTGGATGAGTTAATCAGCATTGCAAAAAAACGTACAAACATTATCTTTGTTGATTTTCATGCTGAAACAACAAGTGAGAAGCAGGCGTTAGGTTGGTACGTAGACGGTCGTGCTACAGCGGTAGTAGGTACACATACACACGTTCCTACAGCTGATAATCGTATTTTACCAAGCGGAACAGCTTATATTACAGATGTTGGTATGACAGGCCCATATGATGGGATTTTAGGTATGGATCGCGAAGCGGTATTGAAGAAGTTTTTAACGAACTTACCAGTACGTTTTGAAGTGACGAATGGTAGAACGCAATTAAGTGCAGTGTTAATTGATGTGGATCCTAATACAGGGAAAGCGAAGAAAATTGAGCGTATTTTAATTAATGATGACCAACCGTTTTTTGATTGATTTTTAAAGAAAAGTTAGAGAATTTATTATATTTTAATTTTTTAGAAAAATTACAGAAATTTAGCAGGAATACGTGCCATTCCTCGTGAATATAAGTTAAAGTGAAATAATTGCTATTACTTTTTATAGAAACGAGGAGGAAACGCGGAATGGAAATATTAAAAGTTAAAGCAACGTCGGTCCCTAATTCTGTAGCTGGTGCACTTGCAGGTGTTATTCGCGAACGCGGAACAGCAGAAATTCAAGCTATTGGTGCAGGTGCATTAAACCAAGCGGTAAAGGCAGTAGCAATTGCAAGAGGATTTGTAGCGCCTAGCGGTTTGGACTTGATTTGTATCCCAGCGTTTACAGATATTATGATCGATGGTGAAGAGCGTACAGCGATAAAATTAATTGTAGAACCTCGTTAAGTTGAAACAACCTGTTTGCATACATGCAAACAGGTTGTTTTTATAGTGGAGGAATGAAAATGAAAATTTTTGATGCTCATTGCGATGTACTCTTTCAGCTATGGAGTGCAAAGGGAAAAAAAGACTTTCAAAACGATTCACAATTACATATTACATTTGAACAATTAAAGAAAAGAAAAGGAAGTATACAATGCTTTGCTATATATGTACCAGAAACAGTAGCGTATGAAAAGCGTTTTGAAGTTGCGCTGCAAATGATAGATATTTTTCATAATGAAATTCTATCGCTACCAGGAATGAAGTTTATTCAGACAAAAAAAGATATTAACATGTTAAAACAGGACGAGATTGGAGCATTATTAACATTAGAAGGATGCGAAGCGATTGGAAAAGAAGCGATGAAATTACGTTTGTTTTATCGCTTAGGTGTACGTTCCTTTGGATTAACATGGAACTATGCCAATCTGTTAGCTGATGGAGCACTAGAGGAACGTGGGGCGGGCTTAACTACCTTTGGTAGACAAGTTATACAAGAGCTTAATACATTACATTTATGGACCGATGTGTCGCATTTAAATGAAAGAAGTTTTTGGGATGTTATTGACATTGCAAAAAATCCGATTGCATCTCACTCGAACTGCCATCAACTATGCCAACATCCACGCAATTTGAATGACGAACAAATAAGGGCTCTCATAAATCGAAATAGCATAATTGGAGTTACTTTTGTACCGCAATTTTTAGCGAATGAAAGACGAGCGAATGTAACAGATATATTAAGGCATGTGGAATACATTTGTTCATTAGGTGGAGAAAAAAATATAGGATTTGGTTCTGATTTTGACGGGATTTTAGAAACCGTTATAGGTGTAGAAACGTATAGGGACTATGAAAATATAATTAACCAACTTTGTAAAAAGTATAGTGAATCAATGGTAGAGCATTTTTTGTATAAAAATTTTATTGACCGTATTACTTTCTGAAATCTAATTTTTAAAAATTCGGAAAAATTAAAATTAATTCACGGTAATTTATTGATTTTTTTAAGACCTAATACTAGAATGGTAAACGAAATAGCATTATACTAAAGATTCAGGGAAATCAGAAGAGGCATAATTTGCGTCCGTTGTAGTTTATTTGCATAAAAAATGCTAAACTAATACTGTAAAAAAATACACTACAATGAATGCAGCCAAAAGGGGTGTAGGAGATGATTAGTCAACTTTCATGGAAAGTTGGAGGCCAACAAGGTGAAGGAATTGAAAGTACAGGGGAAATCTTCTGTATTGCATTAAACCGATTAGGATATTACCTATACGGTTACCGCCACTTCTCATCACGTATTAAAGGCGGCCATACAAATAATAAAATTCGTGTAAGTACAACAGAAGTACGCGCGATCTCAGATGATTTAGATATTTTAATTGCTTTTGATCAAGAAACAATTGATTTTAACTTCCACGAACTACGTCCGGGCGGAATTGTAGTTGCAGATGCGAAATTTAATCCGACAATACCTGATAATACAGATGTAAATCTATATGTAATACCGTTTACAGATATTGCTTCAGAGTTAGGCACATCATTAATGAAAAACATGGTTGCAGTTGGGGCGTCAAGTGCGGTATTAGGATTAGATGAAACAGCTTATTTAGATGTTGTTGAAGAAATCTTTGGTCGTAAAGGAGAGCAAGTCGTTCAAAAAAATATGGACGCAATTAAACGCGGCTCTCAATATATGAAAGAATTGCTTGGTGAGAAAGTAAACATGATGCAGCTTGAAAAAGCTGATGGCAAGAAACGCATGTTTATGATTGGAAACGACGCAATCGCATTTGGTGCGGTAGCTGGTGGTGCTCGATTTATGTCCGCATATCCAATCACACCTGCATCTGAAATTATGGAATATTTAATTAAAAAGTTACCGAAAGTCGGCGGAACAGTAATCCAAACCGAGGATGAAATCGCAGCTTGTACAATGGCGATCGGTGCAAACTATGCTGGTGTTCGCACATTAACAGCATCTGCTGGCCCTGGTCTTTCTTTAATGATGGAAGCAATTGGTTTAGCAGGTATTACTGAAACACCGCTAGTTATCATTGATACACAACGTGGTGGTCCAAGTACGGGCTTACCAACAAAACAAGAGCAGTCGGACTTAATGGCTATGATTTACGGAACGCATGGTGAAATTCCAAAAATCGTAATGGCGCCAAGTACAGTTGAAGAAGCTTTCTATGATATTGTAGAAGCGTTTAACTTAGCAGAAGAATATCAAGTGCCTGTTATTTTCTTAACAGATCTACAGCTTTCTTTAGGAAAGCAAACAGTAGAACCACTTAAGTTAGATAAAGTTGAAATTCGTCGTGGTAAGCTTGATTTAGAAGTAGAATTACCAGAACGTGAAAATAAAGCATACTTCAAGCGTTATGAAGTAACAGACGATGGGATTTCACCACGTGTTTTACCTGGTATGAAAAATGGTATTCACCATGTTACAGGTGTAGAACATGATGAAACGGGTAAACCATCTGAATCAGCGTTAAATCGTAAAGATCAAATGGACAAACGTTTCCGTAAAATGGCGAACTTGCAGTTTAATACCCCTATTTACAAAAATGCTAAGCATGATGACGCAGACGTATTGTTAGTTGGCTTTAACTCAACTCGTGGTGCGATCGAAGAGGCAATGCAGCGTTTGGAACAAGAAGGAATGAAAGTAAACCATGCCCATGTACGTTTAATTCATCCGTTCCCAACAGCTGAAATCGATCCACTTGTGAAAAAAGCGAAGCGTGTTGTAGTAGTAGAAAACAATGCAACTGGTCAGCTTGCTAACATTATGAAAATGAATCTTGGCAAGGGTGAGAAAATTTCTAGTCTTTTAAAATACGATGGAAATCCATTCTTGCCGAAAGAGATTTACAACGAATGTAAAAAAGGGGTTGTATTAAATGGCAACATTTAAGGACTTTCGTAACAGTGTAAAACCAAACTGGTGCCCAGGTTGCGGAGACTTCTCGGTGCAGGCTGCGATTCAACGTGCGGCAGCTAACGTTGGTTTAAATCCAGATGAGCTAGCTGTTATTTCTGGTATCGGCTGTTCAGGTCGTATTTCAGGTTATATTAATTCATACGGTTTGCATAGTATTCACGGACGTGCCCTTCCGATTGCGCAAGGTGTGAAAATGGCAAATCGTGATTTAACAGTTATCGCATCCGGTGGTGACGGTGATGGTTTTGCGATTGGTATGGGACATACAATCCATTCTATTCGTCGTAACATTGACATTACGTACATCGTAATGGATAACCAAATTTACGGATTAACAAAAGGTCAAACTTCACCACGTAGTGAAGCTGGATTTAAAACGAAAAGTACACCACAAGGTTCAATTGAACCATCACTAAATGTTATGGAAATGGCTTTAACAGCTGGTGCGACATTTGTGGCGCAAAGCTTTTCAAGTGATTTAAAAGAATTAACGCAAATTATTGAAGCTGGTATTAACCATAAAGGCTTTTCATTAATTAATGTATTTAGTCCATGTGTTACTTACAATAAAGTAAATACTTATGATTGGTTTAAAGAGAATTTAACGAAACTAAGTACAGTAGAAGGATATGATCCGTCTAATCGCATGATGGCTATGCAAACATTAATGGAAAAGAACGGGTTAGTAACAGGTTTAATTTATCAAAATACAAAGCAGCCTTCTTACCAAGAGCTTGTAAAAGACTATAGTGAAAAGCCTTTAGTGCAGTCTGATTTGAATATGGATCAGAAAATGTTTGATGAGCTTGTTGCTGAATTTATGTAATGATCGGAGAGAAGGTTGCCACTTGGCAACCTTCTTTTTGAGTGAATAAAAATAAATAATAGATTTGTTTACTTAGAAAATTCAGAATGATAAAATAATATATAAATCGTTGTATAAAAATAGCATGTTCATTAACTGTGAAATGTAATATAGGATAAGGCTTCTTCTTTGTTTAAATTGGCGAAACGCTGCATACTATGGTAATGTGTATAGGGATAAAGCAATATGCTTTTGGGTAGGACAAGATGAAATAATAAAAAGGGAATGTCTATTTGTGTGGGGAAGACTTCATTCTTACGGATGATTAGATCGATTACTCAAGTTTCAAAGGGCAAGTTATCTCTCAAGCTATCTAACATCATTGAGATGGGTCTAAGCGCATTAAAATGGACTACAGAGTGTGTATAGTTAAGGGTGAAAGGAGATTACCGATGAACGAGCAACAACGATTAGCAAGTCGACAAGCAAATTCCTCTACGAAAAAAGAAGAGAAAGATTATAGTAAATACTTTGAAAGTGTATACCAACCACCTTCCTTGAAATTGGCGAAAAAGCGTGGAAAAGAAGAAGTTAAAATTGAACGAGATTTTGGCTTACCTGAAGAGTTCCGTAATTTTGGCGCAGGAAGAAAATTTTACATTCGTACATATGGCTGTCAAATGAATGAGCATGATACAGAAGTAATGGCTGGGATTTTTACAACACTTGGATATGAGCCAACTTTTTCAACTGAAGAGGCAGATGTGATTTTATTAAATACTTGTGCAATTCGTGAAAATGCTGAAAATAAAGTGTTCGGTGAACTTGGTCATTTAAAATCATTAAAGCGAAGAAATCCGGATCTTTTAATTGGTGTATGTGGTTGTATGTCTCAAGAAGAATCTGTTGTAAATAAAATTATGCAAAAAAATCAGCATGTAGATATGGTGTTTGGTACACATAATATTCATAGATTACCGTATATCTTAAAGGACGCAATGTTCTCAAAAGAGACGGTAGTTGAAGTTTGGTCAAAAGAAGGGGATGTAATTGAAAACCTTCCGAAAGTACGTCGTGGTGATATTAAAGCTTGGGTAAATATTATGTATGGCTGTGATAAGTTCTGTACATATTGTATTGTACCGTATACACGCGGAAAAGAGCGCAGCAGACGTCCAGAAGATATTATTAAAGAAATTCGCCATTTAGCTGCGAACGGTTATAAAGAAATTACGTTACTTGGACAAAACGTAAACGCATACGGTAAAGATTTTGAAGATATACAATATGGTCTTGGCGATTTAATGGATGAACTTCGAAAAATTGATATCGCACGTATTCGTTTTACAACAAGCCATCCACGTGATTTTGACGATTATTTAATTGATGTTCTTGGAAAAGGTGGTAACCTAGTAGAACATATCCATTTACCGGTTCAATCTGGTAGTACAGATATGCTTAAAATTATGGCGCGTAAATATTCGCGAGAACACTATTTAGAGCTTGTACGAAAAATTAAAGAAACCATTCCGAATGCAGTACTAACGACTGATATTATCGTTGGTTTCCCAAATGAAACGGATGAGCAGTTTGAAGAGACGATGTCGTTATATCGTGAAGTAGGATTTGATACGGCATTTACATTTATTTATTCCCCGCGCGAAGGTACACCAGCTGCAAAAATGCAAGATAATGTTCCGATGGAAGTGAAGAAAGAGCGATTACAACGCTTAAATACACTAGTGAATGAATATGCAGTTAATAAAAATAAGCGTTATATAGGACAAATTGTAGAAGTATTAGTTGATGGAGAAAGTAAAAATAATCCTGAAGTACTTGCGGGGTATACACGTACGAATAAACTTGTAAACTTCGTTGCTTCAAAATCTTTAATTGGTCAGCTTGTTAAAGTAAAAGTAACGGACGCAAAAACTTGGTCTCTTAACGGGGAATTAGTTGAAGAGCCGATTGAGGTGAAATAATAGATGAAAGCATATACGAAAGATGAAATTGTTGAACAAGCGAAAGAACTAGCAAAAATGATTTCTGAAACAGAAGAAGTCGATTTCTTTAAGCGAGCAGAAGCACAAATTCATAAAAATGAAAATGTAAAGCGCGCAATTGATGAAATTAAAGCATTGCAAAAACAAGCAGTAAACTTGCAACATTACGGGAAATGGGAAGCTTTGAAAAAAGTAGAAGCTGAAATTGACGCATTGCAAGATAAGTTAGACAGTATCCCAGTAGTACAAGAATTTAAATCTTCACAAACATACGTAAATGACTTACTACAGTTGGTTGCAAGTACGATTTCTAACAACGTAACAGATGAAATATTAGTTTCAACTGGCGGCGATGTGTTGAAGGGTGAAACTGGTGCAGCGGTAGAAAGTAAAAAAGGAAATTGTGGTTGTTAAAGAGATGTCTTATTGACATCTCTTTTTTTAGTGGGTTATATTGTAAATTCTTCTCAAAAAAAAGAATGACACATTCCGCTATTGTCACGCATATGATTAAGTGAATAGTGATTGAGGAGGGTTACGAATGTCCGAATTTAGAGAGATTATTACAAAAGCAGTGGTTGGAAAAGGACGTAAGTATACAAAGTCAACGCATACATGTGAATCGAATAATGAGCCAACAAGTATTTTAGGGTGCTGGGTAATTAACCATTCGTACGAAGCGAGAAAGAATGGGAAACATGTGGAAATTGAAGGTTTCTATGATGTAAACACTTGGTATTCATTTGATGGAAACACAAAGACTGAAGTTGTAACAGAACGTGTTAACTACACTGATGAAGTAAGCATTGGGTATCGTGATAAAAACTTCTCTGGTGACGATTTAGAAATTATCGCTCGTGTAATTCAGCCGCCAAATTGTTTAGAAGCTCTTGTATCGCCAAATGGTAATAAAATTGTTGTGACGGTAGAACGTGAATTTGTAACAGAAGTAGTTGGGGAAACGAAAATTTGTGTAAGTGTAAATCCTGAAGGTTGCGTAGAATCAGACGAGGATTTCCAAGTCGATGATGATGAGTTTGAAGAATTAGATCCGAACTTTATCGTCGATGCAGAAGAAGAGTAAGAGAAAGCTAGGGAGAAGTTCTTCCTAGCTTTTTACAATACATAAGTAGTGCTGAATGAACATGATTCTTTATGAAATATGTTATAATGAAGAAAGACTCCTGAAATAGGAGATATGGATGTCCGTGAAGTGTGACATATATGAATATAGATTATTATGCAGGAATTATGGAGGAAAGACATGACGCAATATACGCCTATGATACAGCAATACTTAAAGGTTAAGGCAGACTATCAAGATGCCTTTTTATTTTTCAGATTAGGTGATTTTTATGAAATGTTCTTTGAAGATGCGGTTAAAGCAGCTCATGAACTTGAAATTACATTAACGAGCCGAGATGGTGGTAGTAGTGAACGTATACCGATGTGTGGTGTACCGCATCATGCAGCTAAAAATTATATTGAACAACTTGTTGAAAAAGGATATAAAGTAGCTGTTTGTGAGCAAGTGGAAGATCCAAAAACAGCTA
The DNA here is from genome assembly GCF_018332515.1 of Bacillus hominis. Taxonomy (GTDB): domain Bacteria; phylum Bacillota; class Bacilli; order Bacillales; family Bacillaceae_G; genus Bacillus_A; species Bacillus_A hominis. Next base: position 8,723 of record NZ_BOQD01000079.1, read on the forward strand.
AAGGTGTAGTACGTCGTGAAGTAGTACAACTAATTACGCCAGGAACGATGATGGAAGGGCGTACAATAGACGAGAAGGAGAATAACTTCTTAGCAGCATTAACACATTTCGAAGATGGATCTTATGCGCTAGCTTGCAATGACTTAACGACTGGACAAAATACAGTGACGTTGTTAACAGGTTCAGTAGAAGATATTTTATTAGAAGTGTATGCAACTGGTTCAAAAGAAATTGTTGTAGATTCTACATTTTCAAAAGATGAATTAAATAAATTAACTGAAACATTAAAAATGACGATTTCGTATGAAGATGCAACAACTATTCCAGAAGGATTAGAACATCTTGTGAAAAATGTTTCACAAGCAAAATTAATTAAAGCAATTGGACGCTTATTTAACTATGTAATAAGAACACAAAAACGTTCGTTAGATCACTTGCAACCAGTAGAAATTTATTACACGAACCAATTTATGAAAATTGATGTGCATTCAAAACGCAATTTAGAGTTAACAGAGACTCTTCGTACGAAGGAAAAGACAGGCTCATTATTATGGCTATTAGACAAAACAAAAACGGCTATGGGTGGGCGTATGTTAAAACAGTGGATGGAACGTCCACTTATCCAGAAAGAAAAAGTTGAAGAGCGTTTAGAAATGGTTGAAACGTTTGTAAATGATTACTTTTTACGTGAAGATTTAAAAGAAAAGTTAAAAGAAGTATATGATTTAGAGCGTTTAGCAGGGAAAGTTGCATTTGGTAATGTAAATGCACGGGACTTATTACAATTAAGACGTTCTTTACTGCAAGTACCAGCTATTTTAGAAGCGATTAGTCTTTTAGATAATGCTTATGCAGCAAGATTAATTCAAGGTGCGGATCCATGTGAGAGCTTAACTGAATTACTAGGAAGAAGTATTCAAGAAAACCCACCGCTTTCTATTAAAGACGGAGATATTATTAAAGACGGTTATAATGACAAGCTTGATCAATATCGTTACGTTAGTAAAAACGGAAAAACGTGGATCGCTGAGCTTGAAAAACGAGAGCGTGATATTACAGGGGTTAAATCATTAAAAATTGGGTACAACCGTATTTTTGGCTACTACATTGAAGTGACGAAGGCGAATCTTGCAGCACTTCCAGAAGGGCGCTATGAGCGTAAACAAACACTTGCAAATGCAGAGCGTTTCATAACAGATGAACTAAAAGAAAAAGAAACATTAATCTTAGAAGCAGAAGAGAAAATTGTACAATTAGAATACGATTTATTTACAGCACTTCGCGAAGAAGTAAAAGTATTCATTCCGAAATTACAGCATTTAGCAAAAGTAATTAGTGAACTAGACGTACTGCAAAGCTTTGCGACAGTTAGTGAAGAAGAGCAGTTTGTAAAACCTGTATTAACAACTAAGCGCGAAATCTTTATTAAAGATGGTCGTCATCCTGTCGTTGAAAAAGTATTGAACGGGAAATTGTATGTACCGAATGATTGTATTATGCCGGAGAAGATGGATGTCTTTTTAATTACAGGACCGAACATGTCTGGTAAAAGTACGTATATGAGACAATTAGCACTTGTTACTGTTATGTCACAAATTGGTTGCTTTGTACCAGCGACAGAAGCAGTATTACCTGTCTTCGATCAAATCTTTACGAGAATTGGTGCAGCGGATGATTTAATATCAGGTCAAAGTACATTTATGGTTGAAATGTTAGAAGCGAAAAATGCAATTGCAAATGCTTCAGAAAGAAGTTTAATTTTATTTGATGAAATTGGACGTGGTACATCTACGTATGATGGTATGGCACTTGCACAAGCAATTATTGAACATATTCATGACCAAATTGGTGCGAAAACATTATTCTCTACACATTATCATGAATTAACAGTGTTAGAAGAAAGTTTAGACCAACTAAAAAATGTACATGTTTCAGCTATTGAAGAGAATGGAAAAGTAGTTTTCCTTCATAAAATTCAAGATGGAGCGGCTGATAAAAGTTACGGTATTCACGTTGCTCAACTTGCTGAGCTTCCAGACAGCTTAATCGCTCGTGCGAAAGAAGTGTTAGCACAGCTAGAAGGACAGGACGAAATTGTTATTCCGAAACGAGTAGAAGTGAAGGTACAAGAAGTTGCTTCAGAACCAGTTGTTGTAAAAGAAGAACCGGCAGAAATACAAGAAAAGAAAGAAGAGACTGAAGAAGAGTCACAACTATCTTTCTTTGGAGGAGAACAATCTTCGAAAAAACAAGACAAACATGCGCTCGATCAAAAAGAAACGGCAGTACTTGCACAAATTAAAAAGATTGATTTACTCGATATGACGCCTTTAGAAGCGATGAACGAACTGTATCGCCTGCAGAAAAAGTTAAAGAAAGGATGAGTAAGTAGATGGGGAAAATTCGCAAACTCGATGATCAACTCTCTAACTTAATTGCGGCAGGGGAAGTAGTAGAACGCCCTGCTTCAGTCGTAAAAGAACTTGTGGAAAATTCCATCGATGCGAATAGTACATCTATTGAAATCCACTTAGAAGAAGCTGGGTTATCGAAAATTCGCATCATTGATAATGGAGATGGCATTGCAGAAGAAGATTGTATCGTCGCATTTGAACGCCACGCAACGAGTAAAATTAAAGATGAAAATGATCTGTTTCGTATAAGAACGCTCGGTTTCCGCGGAGAGGCCCTGCCGAGTATTGCCTCTGTAAGTGAATTAGAATTAATCACGAGCACAGGTGATGCGCCTGGTACACACCTTATCATTAAAGGTGGAGACATTATAAAACAAGAGAAAACAGCGAGCCGAAAAGGAACGGATATTGCAGTACAAAACTTATTCTTTAATACACCAGCGCGCCTTAAATATATGAAAACTATTCATACAGAGCTTGGGAATATTACAGATATCGTGTATCGTATTGCAATGTCACATCCAGAAGTATCGTTAAAACTGTTTCATAATGAAAAGAAATTGCTTCATACGTCAGGAAACGGTGATGTAAGACAAGTACTTGCAGCGATTTACAGCATTCAAGTTGCGAAGAAGCTGATTCCGATTGAAGCTGAGTCTCTAGACTTTACCATTAAAGGTTATGTAACATTACCAGAAGTAACGAGAGCGTCTCGTAACTATATGTCAACGATTGTAAATGGCCGTTACGTTCGAAATTACACATTAATGAAAGCAGTTCAGCAAGGATACCATACGTTACTGCCAGTCGGGCGATACCCAATCGGCTTCTTATCAATTGAAATGGATCCAATGCTTGTTGATGTCAACGTACATCCAGCAAAATTAGAAGTTCGCTTTAGTAAAGAGCAAGAACTACTGCAGCTTATTGAAAAAACGTTACAAGATGCATTTAAAAAAATACAGCTCATCCCAGATGCAGGTGTAACAACGAAGAAAAAAGAAAAAGATGAAAGTGTGCAAGGACAGTTCCAGTTTGAGCACACAAAACCGAAAGAACCACAGGTGCCAAATATCGTTTTACCTACTGGAATGGATGAGAAACAAGAAGAAACAACGACTTTGAAAAAACCAGCACAACTTTGGCAACCGCCGAAGCAAGAATGGCAACCACCACAGTCGCTAGTAAGAGAAGAAGAAAGTTGGCAGCCATCTACTAAACCGATAATTGAAGAACCAATTCGGGAAGAGAAATCGTGGAACAGTAACGATGACGATTTTGAATTGGAAGAATTGGAAGAAGAAGTTCACGAAATAAAAGAGATTGAAATGAACGGTAATGACTTACCACCACTTTATCCAATTGGACAAATGCACGGAACATATATTTTCGCTCAAAATGATAACGGGCTATATATGATTGATCAGCACGCAGCGCAGGAACGCATCAATTATGAATATTTCCGTGATAAAGTAGGACGAGTTACGCAAGAAGTACAAGAGTTACTTGTACCGTACCGTATTGATTTATCTCTTACTGAATTTTTGCGTGTCGAAGAGCAATTAGAAGAATTAAAAAAAGTTGGACTATTTTTAGAGCAATTCGGCCATCAATCCTTTATCGTCCGCTCGCATCCAACATGGTTCCCAAAAGGTCAAGAAACAGAAATCATCGACGAAATGATGGAGCAAGTTGTCAAACTAAAAAAAGTAGATATTAAAAAACTACGAGAAGAAGCAGCTATCATGATGAGCTGTAAAGCTTCCATAAAAGCAAATCAATATTTAACGAATGATCAAATATTCGCTTTACTCGAAGAACTTCGTACAACAACAAACCCATATACATGTCCGCATGGAAGACCAATTCTTGTACATCATTCTACTTATGAATTGGAGAAGATGTTTAAGAGGGTTATGTAGGGGAAGTTGCTTTCTTCTAAAATGTTTTGGATTTAATAAAGATAAAGTTAGATTGCAAAGGGAGCAACAGTAATTAGTTGCTCTCTTTTTTTATGTAGATTTGTTATTGTTCAATGAGTGTGAAGCAGTTTAGTTTTGAAATAAGAATTGGAAAGAGTATTTAAGAGGTTATAAAGATATTTTGTTTTTTTAGTATTTATTCATTTTTGAAGGAATTCATTTCGTGGCTATGGTTACTTTAGCCTGTTATCAAATCCTACTAAGAATGAAAAAAGCGTGGTATATCAGCACTTTTAAAAAGGAAAGTTTTCCAGTAAACTCTCCTTTTTAAAGGGTGTGTGAGCTGAAAAATCAAGATTTAGACACTACTTAAAACGTACCTGTGCATTGTCACAATGATGCTCTATAGAATTATTTATTTTTGTTATTATTAATTTTTTCAGTATATAGAACTTTTTCTTTGTAATGTTTTGTTATTGGGAAATTATGTGTACCTGTGCCGTTTTTGTATTGTTTATAAACTGGGTTTTTTATGGGGATTGTTGTAGTTTCAGTAAATTCATATGGGTAATTTATTTTAGATTTATCTTCAAACATGAAAGTGCCTCCTTTTTAGGATTTCCTAAATTCTTTACTATAACATGATATGCATATAGATTTTTTTGGGACTAGTTATTTATATAGGTTAATGGAATTTAATTACATAACCACTGAATTATTTTATAGGAAAACAATTCGAGAAAGATTTTGTATGAAAAGCTGTTGACTAATATTGTTGTTTTTTACGTTATTGTGATGTATCTGAAATGGCATACAGGTTCATTTAACAACTATTATGTGAGGTTTTTTTGTTTGTCAGCGAAGTAAACAATGCATATATATTCGTTATAGATTGTTTTTATAATACAATATATATGGAGTTTTCCTGATAATACAATGTGAAATATTATATTGTTATTAGGTTATTAGGAACATTTAATGTTGTTTCACAACTGAAAGGGAATTGAAAAAGAACTGAAACTTTTCTCATAAAAATTCAATCTTACTTGAAAAATGAAAGGAAAATGAAATTTTCTAAAAGAAATTCTTTGTTAAGATAAAAAGCATACATACAAAAAAGTATTGACATATGGAGAAAAATGTATTTTTAAGATATAGTGGGGGAAAAGATGAGATTAGAAAAACAATTAATAAAAAAGATGTATTATGAAACATTCCTAATGGAGAATGGAACATATCCACCTCTTCAAGTACTTGGAGAAGCTTATTTAAACGAAGAAAAAAATGAGATTTCCGATGGATCTTATATTCGTTTTGCACAAGGTGAATTTTATTATCACCATCAAGATTTTGAAGCAGCTGTTTTTAAATGGGAGAAAGTTAGTAATGAATTAGCACCATGGGCACAAAAAAATATTGCGGATGCTTACTTCGAACTTAACCAATTATCAGTTGCTGAAAACGTGTATACTTCCATTACTACTGATAACAAAATACTGATGACCGAAATTGTACTGCAATTACTGTCTCTTTACATCGAGCAAAATAATTTTGATTCAGCTTTCGCTGTTATAAAAGAAGCGGTTTCTTTAAATCCCGATTATCCAAACGTCACAACAATTGCACGTTCCTTTTATGAGGAACAGCAAGATTTTGATAGTGCAGTAGAGCTTGCGGTGAACGAGTTAATTCGAACAGAATCTTATCCGTGGTTTGAGGTTCTAAAAGAATATATCGATAAAGGATTTACTAAAAATATTTCACCAGACTATTTTTATAAAGTATTAGTTACATTAAATAATGTAGATCAAGTACAATTTACGCAAATTGTTTCATCACTTTGGCACAGCTATAAAGATGAACAAAATTACTTATTATGGCTCAACACAATAAATGAATTTTTCATACATATCGAAATATATTCGTCCGATATATGGGACGAAATTTCTTCTCTTTACGAAGAAACATACTTTGAATTAATTCAAGGTCAATATATGCTTAGACAATTACAAGGTATTATTCCAAATCTGTTAACAAATTGGTTAAAGGTAGTCAATCCCTCTCATGCTGTATTTCCATCTGCAGCAGTATTGGCATGGGATGAGATTTTTCCTTCCAAAATAGATTCAGCTGATATAAAACATGCAGAAAACCTACTGTCATATTCTATTAATCATGTGAATGGCTTAGAGTATAGTTTACATCTTTTTGAATCTATTACAGGGTGGGCACAAGAAAATGATTTAGAAATGGGTCACCGATTTAGCTGGTTAGTTGGTGAACTTGCAGATTTAAGAACAAATCGCCTATTAGTAACTGGAACTTCAGGAAACGGAAAAGCTTCATTTATTAACTCTATTTTAGGAGAAAATATATTAGAAAACTCAATCTCAAATGTAGTTGTTTTTAAAAATGACGCTTATACAGAAATTAACGCTATAACAGATTCGGAAATTACAACAACTGAGAATTTCTCTGATTTCCATAACATGATGGCAGTGCACCGTCAAACATATAGAGATAGAGCATGTGTTGAATTTAAATTACCATGCAGATTTTTAAGTAAAAATAAACTTACATTCGTTGTTACACCTAGCTTTAATAGGAACAATGACGCAAGGGATGAGGTATTTGAATATTTAAATTCTACAGATGAATTATTATTCGTATTGAATGCGGATTCACCTTTTACTGACAAAGAACGTGACATTCTATTAAGTATTCAAGAACATACACCAAATCTACAAGTTCATTTCTTATTAAATAAAATCGATAACATTTACAATGAAGCAGAAGCAAAAAGAGTTATACAAGATACGCAAGTGAGAATAAATACATATTTCCCTAATGCAAGAATTTTCCCTTATTCTTCGTTATATACAAATAGTAAACAACTAAACGATTTAACTGAGTTTATTCATTTTAACTTTAACCATAAAAATATCGATGCAGAACGGAATGAAAAGCTATTGTTTTTCATTCGAAAAACAATTACATATCTTTTGGATAAACGCGTCGAGAGGGAAAACAATTTAGTGGATTCTATTAATTGGAATGAAGATATGTTAGTTAAACTAAATGGTTGTATTAATAACCTTACTGCTTTTGAGAAGGACAAAATTCATTTAATTACAGAATCATATCGTACAATGAAAAACGAAATTACTAATGATCTTACAGAACATATTCCGAAACTATTGCAGAGTTGTTCCGATTTAATTAGTGAAGAAAGCGATTTTGGTCACATTGATATTGAACTAAACACAGCGATGAATGAAAGAGTGCAACAATATCTAGAACAAACTGTATTACCTAATCTTGCTCGCTCTATGCAAAATTGGATTGCGACTTCTAATAACGAGCTCCTTCAAAGTCAATTGTACTTAGAAGAAACCAGTGAAGGACTTAATTCTTTATTTGGAGAAAATCGAATACAGTTAGAATGTGACTTTAAAGTAATTGATGACTGGCGCAGAGATACTGATAGAATGACAACTAGAATACAAATGGAAGAAGTAAATATTTTACGCCGATTTACACCAGCACAATTTTTACTGAAAAGTGCCGGTAAATTATTTGGAGTTCTTCCTAAAAATAAAGCTATGCTATACAATAAATACAAACAGTATTTAGAAAATGAAGATTATACCGATGTAACGGCTTCTATTATGAAGAAGTTTTTCTTGCAATTTGAGCTGTTTGAAAACACACAAGAGCGGGATATTAATATGTTCTTTAGAAATCCATTTGGCGCGTTGGAACAAGCTGTAGAAAATACTCATTTAGAAATAAAAGAAAAACAAGATAAGCTGCATAAAATGAAATCAAACCCTGAAGTTTATCATGATCCTATAAAACTCTTTGAATTGAGATTACGTCAATGTGAAGTAATCTTGAATATAGGTGAGGATAATTCCTATACAGATTTATCTTTAGAAACAATCATAGAATAAACGTAAAGTAACTCCAAAATATACAATGAAAATTGATTTTGGAGTTGTTTTTTGTTTAAATCTGTATAATATGTACGTTCTTTTTAATAGCAGATTGCATCATGTGTTATAAGAGAAGTAATAGGGAAAAGGGAGCAATAGTAATTAGTTGCTCCCTTTCCATTTAATTAGAGTATTTAAATGTCAGATAAATATTTTCCAACATACAGTCCACTTGCAGCTGCTTGAGATAATGAATGAGTGACACCTGAACAATCTCCAATTAAAAATAGCCCATTCATAGTTGTTTCAAAATGGTTATTGACTTTTATGGTAGGAGCATAGAATTTTCCATCAATTCCATATAATAAAGTATCTTTATCGATAGGTTCTTGTATAAATTGTTCTAAGCGTAATAAAAACTCTTTGAGCCCTTCAATATATAATGGAGGGATTTCTTTATTCAAATCTCCATAATCACCGTGTAGTGTAGGTTGTATACGATTATGTTTCATGCCGTTTTCCACTGTAGGTTGTTTCTTTAATAAGTCCTCTAAGCGCTGTATAACAATCCGATCTCGTCCTTGGTTAATGCTTTTAATAATTGAACTTGTGTATACATTTGCTTCTTTGAGAGTTGGAAAATAGCGCGGGATAAATAAAGTGAAATTTAAGTTAGGAGTGCCAGTTCCTTGCTCTCGGAAATTTTGACCGTCAGGCATAACTAAACCTTCTTCGTACTTTCGAATAATGCGTCCTTTTGGATTCATACAGTAAGTAGTTGCTGTGAAATGTTCATGCTCATAAGAAAGTTTTGTCTCAAATGTATCTTTTAATATAGAACGTAATTGATTTTCTTGCATCTCTACTCTAATACCTAAATCTACACGAGTTTGCTCCTGAGAAATATTAAGAGAAGTGCACATTTCTTTTAACCAATCCGCTCCGGAACGACCGGTTGCAAATACTAATTTCTTAGAATGGACAGTTTCTTGATTTGTATATATTTTAAAATGGTCTTTCTGCTTAACGATATTTTGTACATCTATATGAAATTGGATATCTATTTTGGTAAGTAAAAATTCATAGAGCTGCTGAAAAATGTTACTGGAAAGTGTAGTACCAAGATGTCTTACTTCGGTTGTTAGCATTTGTAAACCACACGCTTCAGCTCTCTTAGTGAGAGTTGGATTTTCTGTAGAATATTTTGAAACTGAACTTCCACCAAACTGACATAGAATTTCATCTACTTCATCCATGAGTTGTATAAAGCCTTTTTTACCTACCTTTTGCTCGAGTTCGCCTCCAAATCCATTTGTATAATTAAATTTCCCTTCAGACTTTCCTAAGCCACCAAAACCGAAATATTTATCACATGCAGTACAGTTACATATTTCCCCTTGTTCTAAAGAGCAATTTCGATGTTCTAACGGTTTGCCTTTATCAAGAATTAAAACCTTTTTGTTGCTTTTGGCTAATGTATAAGCCATAAAAATGCTACTCACTCCAGCACCGATAATTGTAATATCATACATGTTTTTTCACCTGCTACCGAATAGTTTGTTTGCTATTTTCCTAGTGTATAACAATTTTACAAAGTTAAGAAATAGCTTGTACTAATAAAGTCGTAGTTGTGGATTTGATGCTCTCTCAATTACTCCAAATGGTGAATGAGATACAACAGTTTTTTATTTGAAAAGAGAGATATTTTTAAACAATCATTTTATCATATGGTTAATAAAAAGTTTACATATAAAAAGAACAGACCTTTTAAATAAAGAGGTCTGCTAATAATTTGAAATTAATTACAGTTTTATTACGCATCTTTATTTAGCAAAGACATGGTTACCGATTACTGCTACTGTTTGACGTGTCGTAATCCATTTGCTTGTTGAAGTTTTTGGATTGTAAAAATAAAGCCAATCAGAAT